>MNXK01000152.1:3824-4887 GCA_001872165.1 Anaerolineae bacterium CG2_30_58_95 | reverse complement strand
TTGGCATGCTGGCTGCTTGGGGTATTTTACTTACATCCTTGGGGATAGAATTTTGGACCCGCCTGGGATGGAGCCTCATCAATCTGTCGGGGCAAAACTTTATTGAAACCCTGCGGGCTTATGGAATGTTCGTAAGAACGCTTCCACGCCTGCTGAGAGAATTACGAAGGGGATAGAAAATGCGCCTCCTTGCCCTGACCCGTTACAGTTCACTTGCTCCCAGCAGCCGTGTACGGTTCTATCAATTCGTCCCTTACTTGACGTCCTGCGGGGTGGAACTCCAGGTCGCCCCTTTGTTGGGTGACGATTATGTTCGCAGTTTGTACAGCGGGAGACGCCAGTCAGTCTTATCCGTGGTCATGGCTTACATCAACCGTGTTGCGAAGTTGGTGAAAAGCCGCTCCTTTGATCTCCTGTGGATCGAAAAAGAGCTGTTCCCCTGGTTCCCGGCTTGGGCTGAAAATTCCTTGGCGCGACAGGGCGTGCCCTATGTTGTAGACTACGACGATGCCGTTTTTCACCGCTATGACTTGCATGACAGCCCATTGATTCGCGCCCTGCTGGGAAAGAGCATTGACGCTGTCATGCGCCATGCCATCACGGTAGTAGTGGGCAATGATTACCTGGCCGAACGCGCCCGCCGGGCCGGGGCGAGCAGGATCAAAACCCTGCCCAGCGTGGTGGATATCAACCGATACTCAGCCAGCGGGAAAATGGACAAACAATTTCGAATCGGCTGGATCGGTTCTCCGATCACTGCCCCTTACCTGGGATTGATCAGGGAGGCGTTGGAGGAGGCCAGCAAGCAGATCAATGTGCGCCTGGTGTTGGTCGGCGCAGGGAACAAGGATCCGCTTCCCAATATGGAAAAAGATATTCTCCCCTGGAGTGAAGACATTGAAGTCGAAAATATTCGATCCTTCGACGTGGGCATCATGCCTTTGCCGGATGGGCCTTTTGAGCAGGGGAAATGCGGCTACAAGCTAATTCAATACATGGCCTGTGGGCTGCCGGTGGTTGCCTCGCCAGTGGGGGTGAACACGCGTATCGTCGAACAGGGCAA
>MNXK01000152.1:0-3801 GCA_001872165.1 Anaerolineae bacterium CG2_30_58_95 | reverse complement strand
ACAGGGCAAAACAGGTTTTCTGGCTTCCAGCAACGCAGATTGGGTGCAGGCGCTGGTCATGCTCTCCAGGGATGCCGCGCTGAGAAAGGAGCTAGGGAAAGCGGGGCGCAAGAAGGTCGAGCAGGAATACAGCTTGCAAGTCGCAGCACCACGATTGCTGGGAATTCTGACAAAAGCCGCGTCGCACAAGGAATCTGATCATGAGGTTTCCTGAAACGTATCTTCTCAAAAATGCTTGAAGCGCTTCAGCCACTACCCCCGTGTGCACGCAAAGGTTGTCACTGCGGACTGCAAAATCTCCCGATTTTGCCCGAAGTCGGGAGACTTCGGACTCCGCTACCTGACAAGGTATGCGTGCACACTACCCCCTCGGCCGGGCCGCTGAGGGTCCCGGCTATGATATAATCAGCCGCGCAGGCACATCGGTGTTCACTAAACCAAGAGCACAATGACCCGGATTATTTACACCGTCCATGCCAAAGAACGCATGGCCGTTAGAGGTATCACCGACCAGATGGTGCATGAGGCTTTGGAAGTGCCAGATGAGCGAGGAATAGGGTATGGGAGCCGGACGCTAGCTTATCGCCGCTTCGCCCAAGGACGCATCAAAGTGGTTTATGTGGAAGAGAAGGAGCAGATAGTCGTGATCACGGTGATGTGGGAGGACTAAATGAGAATTACTTACGATACTCAAGCCGATGCGCTCTATATTCAGCTGCGGCAAGGGAAATTCCTGCGCAACCGTGAAGTGGCAGAGGGTATTATTCTTGATGTAGGCGAGGGAGATGCTCTGCTGGGGATAGAGATCCTGGAGGCCTCCAGCCGTTTTGCACCAAGCGACCTGGCCCGCGTGGAAGTGCTAATGCCCTTAGAATTGACAGCCCTTTCTACCTGACGGAGAAAGTCCCGGCCGGCGACTCGCAGGCATTGGCCCGGGGCTGGGAACAAATTTTTTGATTCTGGTGGACTTTGTGGTTTCCGAAAAAACGCCCCATTTTGACAAAGAAACGTTACTGCTCAGACTGTCATGCTGAGGCCGTTCTGTGGCCGAAGCATCCCCTGCACGGCGAGGAGACCCTTCGCCACAAAACGGCTCAGGGTGACAAACCTAACAACCACTTCCTGGACAAAACCACAAATTCCATTAGAACCAGCAAATTTTCAAGTTGACGGCGCAGGAACGTGTCAGGCTGGGGGAGCGTGCACGTGAGCGCATCCGTTCTCGTTATCAAATCCAGTAGATTGCCAAGCAGTACGAATCGTTGTACCTGGAGGTCGCCAGAATCACGTGAACGGGTATAATCCGTTGCATGTGCGGAATTACAGGCTTCCTCGATTTATCTTCGAAAACAATCCAGGAGACATTCCAACCTGTCATCAAGCGCATGACAGATATGTTGGTTCACCGCGGTCCAGACGATAGCGGCGAATGGGTGGATGCGCAAAACGGGATTGCGCTAGGCTTCCGCCGCCTCGCCATCCTGGACCTCTCGCCCGCCGGCCGTCAACCCATGCTCTCCGCCGATGGCCGCTACGTCATTGTCTACAATGGGGAAGTTTATAATTTCAACCAATTGCGCACAGAACTTGCCGGTTTGGGCCATGCCTTCCGGGGGCATTCCGATACGGAGGTCATGCTGGCGGCCATTTGCCAGTGGGGACTCGAGGCAGCCGTCCGGCGTTTCAACGGCATGTTTGCCTTTGCCCTGTGGGACCGCCGCGAGCGCACGCTTACGCTCGTCCGAGACCGATTGGGCATTAAGCCCTTATACTATGGATGGGCTGGGACGACTTTCCTCTTTGGCTCCGAACTTAAAGCCTTGCGCGCCCATCCAGACTTCCGCGTTGAAATAGACCGCGACGCGCTGACCCTCTATCTGCGCCATAATTACATCCCTGCCCCGCACACGATTTATCGCCGCATACACAAACTCACTCCTGGCTGTATCCTGACGGTCAACCCGGATCAGCAGCCTGGTTCGCACACCGTCCTGCGTTCGGTGCAGGAAAAGCCTGTTCCCTACTGGTCTGCGCGGGAAGTCGTCGAGCGCGGTCTTGCTCATCCCTTCGAAGGGGATGAAATCGAGGCTATCGAAGCCCTGGATGCTCATCTGCGCCGCTCTGTGGGCTTGCGTATGATTGCAGATGTGCCGCTGGGGGCTTTCCTTTCCGGCGGCGTGGATTCTTCCACCATCGTGGCGCTCATGCAGGCTCAAAGCCACCTTCCGGTCAAAACTTTTACCATTGGTTTCCACGAAAGCGGATTTGACGAAGCCAAATACGCCAAAGCCGTAGCCCGGCATCTCGGCACCCAGCATACGGAACTATATGTCAGCCCTGAACAAGCCCGCGCTGTCATTCCGCTTTTACCGAAACTCTACGACGAACCCTTTGCTGATTCCTCGCAAATCCCCACCTTTCTGGTTTCGCAACTGGCGCGGCGGCACGTTACCGTCAGTCTCTCGGGCGATGGCGGCGACGAACTCTTTGGCGGTTACAACCGTTACTTCATGCTCGATGCCATCTGGAAGCGCATTGGCTGGATACCGCTTTCGCTCCGCAAACTGGCCTCCAGCGCGGCAAAAGCCGTCCCAACCCGCCTGTGGCCAATTCTTTTCCGTTTCTTCCCCGACCTGGCGGATTTTCCCAACCCGGCCGATAAAGCCCAAAAACTGGCGGAGATCATTGCCTCCCCCTCGCCTGAAGCGATTTACCTCGATCTGGTTTCGCATTGGAAGCAGCCTGCCAGCGTTGTTCTAAATGCGCACGAGCCTGCCACTGCCCTGCTCGATCGCTCGCATTGGGCCGACTTAACCTCCTTCACCGACCAGATGATGTTCCTCGACCTGATCACTTATCTCCCCGGCGATATTTTGGATAAAGTGGACCGCGCCAGCATGGGCAACAGCCTTGAAGTCCGCGCGCCCTTCCTGGATGACCATCAAACACTGGAATTCGCCTGGAGTTTGCCGCGCCAGTATAAAATCCGGGGGGGAGAGGGTAAGTGGATCCTTCGTCAGGTGCTTTATCGCTACGTTCCTGAAGAGCTGATCGAACGTCCCAAAATGGGATTCGGCGTGCCGATTGATTCCTGGTTGCGCGGCCCGCTGCGCGAGTGGGCCGAAACTCTGCTGGATGAGGGACGATTGCAGCAAGAGGGTTACTTCGATCCGCAGCCAATCCGCCAAAAATGGGTTGAGCACCTGAGTGGAAAACGCAACTGGCAATACTATTTGTGGGATATTCTAATCTTTCAGTCTTGGCTGGAAACTGTCAGACCCTAAAGGTTTTTGCCTTTTCTGGCTATGGATATTTGCAAAACTGTACCCACTCTTTCACATAAACTGCGGCGATAAAACCTTTAGGGTCTTTATGAAAATCATCCTATTCGCTAACACCGACTGGTATCTATATAACTTTCGCCTGGCGTTGGCGCAAGCCTTGCGTGAACGCGGCGACCAAGTGACCCTCCTCTCTCCAAACGGCCCCTATGCCGCACGTCTGCAAGAACTGGGGTTCCGTTGGATCCAATTTCCCATGGCGCGACGTAATCTAAATCCACTCTTGGAGGCAGACACCATTTTACGCTTGGCCGACCTCTACCGGCGTGAAAGGCCTGAACTCGTGCACCACTTCACTGTCAAGTGCGTATTGTATGGCTCGTTGGTATCCCGAATGCTAGGCATCCGCTCAGTGGTCAATTCCGTTACCGGCCTGGGATATGTCTTTACCGAAGGATATGGTTCACCCCCGAAGTACGGGGGTTCACGCCGCAGGTGGCTGCAAAGGATCGTAAAATTG
>MNXK01000124.1 GCA_001872165.1 Anaerolineae bacterium CG2_30_58_95 | reverse complement strand
GTTCGAGGCGGACAATTTCAGCCCCTCTGGCAGGCCTCTCCAGTCCATAAATGATATTTTCGAGCATGGCGGGAGGCTCATTGCCTGAGGAGCGATAGGAACGCACGGCTTGCAAGGTTTCCAAGATCAAGGGGGTCTCAACGACGACCGGCGAGTGGACCATCTCTGTAGTGTCTTCGATGGAAAAGCACTTCAACTCCAGGCAGGCTGGATCATCGGTCAATAGGGCAAGCCCGACGAAGTCCGCCCGCAGCAATTTTCTTGCATTCTCCACGATGTACAGCAGAATGTTGTCAACGTCTTCCAATTCCATGATGCGACGGTTAATGCTAACCAGGGTTTCCGTCCACTTTTCTGCCGTTTGTCTGGCAACGATCTGGGCATCGAAGGCCGCTTTTTGAGCTCGAGCGCGCTCATCTTGCAACGCTTCGAGCTGCCTCTTGCGCGTCGCCTCGAAGACACCCAATCCCCGCACCACAAAGAAGGTAACGGTGAAAGCCGACAACATTCGCCAGAAAGAAATGGGTAAACCGGTTACTTCCAAAATACGCTCATAGTCCAGCCAGGCGGTTAATCCAAAAAATCCCGTAATTCCTGCCTGCTCTCCGGCGAAGGCGTTGTAAATCACGCGATCATAGTTGTAATAGGACGCAGGACCAAAAGGAGCAGCAGGAACAACTAACCCGACTATAAACGCTTCGAACAGAAACGCCAAACCGGCACCTAACATCAGATTGGCAACATCGGAAAGACCGAGTTTTCGCTGCATGTTCCACTGGCGCAGGAAACCAATCCCAGCCATGATGGCGCCCGGAAGATAAAGCAGGTAGCGGGACCAAATATCAATGGGAACTTCAATTGGTGATGGTGTGACGAATGTAGTAGCAGCGTAAGTAATCACATAAGCGATCGGAACGATCAATACGCCTGGGATGAAAAGAGTCCATGCCGGTAGGGGGAGGTCTCTCAAGATATCCCAGCCAAACTTGAGCAACAATAAACCTGTGAGAGGCTGGGCAATCATTCTTAAAATTTTAAGCGTTTGAAGATATTCCTCTGTGCTGCCGCTGGTCAGGAACATATCAATCCAGCTAGTTACCCCACAGACAAAACCAAACGCGGCCAGCCACTTAAGATGCTTATTTAAAGGCAGGTCGCTGCCCTGGCGACGTTGCAAATAGGCCGCCAGACCCAGCCCCCCAAAGGCTAACCCATTGAAAAAGTAGATGATCATCATGGCGAAAAATGGACTTGAGGCAGGAGCATAGTCAAGGTGGAACGGCGTGATCGGCTTTCTTTCACAGACTTATGTTTATTTTAGCACTTTTGCACTACTTAGCCATAGGATAAAACTCATCTCTCGGCAAGGTGCTGAAAATATTTTGAAAGGTGTTATTCCCCTACCCCACCATCATCCTTGGCTGGTATTGCAGCGCCTCGGCCAGATGCGTAGGTTGGATCGCTTCACTCCCCGCCAAGTCCGCGATCGTGCGCGCCAGCTTGAGCACGCGATGATAGACTCGTGCCGATAACTGTAACTGGTTCATCGCCGTTTGCATCAAGGCGCGACCGGTATCGTCGAGAGCGAATACTTGTGCACTTCTGCGCATGGATGTTGCAGTGTCATACAGCAGTGCAAGTTGGTGTAAAATGATTGTATCTTCTCCATCGAGCAAACTGCTCGAAGCGCGCTGAATTCAAACCCGTGAAGTTGTAACCTACAGATGGGGAGATTACTCTGCGCCCCGTTATTCGATCCAAGAGTTGACTTGACTGTTGGAGGAAAAATGAACAATCCTATGCCAAAAGTCAAACGCATCCACCACGTCGCCATTGTCGTGGACGAGATGGAGAAATCGCTCTCGTTCTGGCGCGACGTCTTGGGGCTGAACCCGTCCGAGATCCGCGACGTGCCCGAGCAGAAGTCGCAGGTGGCCTTCCTGCCCGCGGGCGAAAGCGAGATCGAGTTGGTCAAACCGACCAGCGGCGATTCTGGCATCGCCAGATTCCTCGCCAGGCGCGGACCCGGCATGCACCACATCTGCGTGGAGGTGGACGACATCCAGACCATGCTCGCCCAGCTCAAGGCCAGGGGCGTGCATCTCATCAACGAAATGCCGATAACTACTGCCTTCGGAAAGAAATACGCTTTCATCCACCCCGAGTCCACGGGCGGAGTGCTGGTGGAATTGTACGAGGCATGAAACGCAGATTTCCTCTCCACGGCGGACTGGGACTCGCCCTGATCGCTGTCTTCTGGACGCTCAATTGGACCTTGAGCGGGCTGCGCACGTACTGGGCTTTCTTCCCGCTCTGGCTGGGCTACTGCCTGACGATGGATGCGCTGGTCTTTTGGCGCACCGGCACGTCGCTGCTGGCGCGCGGCTGGCGGAAATACGTTGGCCTGTTCATCGTCTCCGCGCCGGTGTGGTGGTTGTTCGAGGCGCTCAACCTGCGCATGCAGAACTGGGTCTACGAAGGCGTCGCGCGTTTCACGCCGCTGCAATATACTTTCTGGACGACGCTGAGTTTTACCACCGTCATCCCGGCCGTCTTCGGCAGCGCGGAATTGGTCGCCAGCTTTGGCTTCGTCAGGCGCCTGGGCCGCGGCCCGCTCATCCGCCCAGACAAAGTGACCACGATCAGCTTTTTCGTCGCTGGATGGATCATGCTGGCCCTGATGCTGGCTTGGCCGCGCCTTTTCTTTCCCTTCCTCTGGTTTTCCGTCTACTTCATCCTGGAACCGCTCAACGTTTGGCTGGGCAACCGCTCCCTGGCCGACCACACCCGTCACGGCGACTGGCGTCCGGTAGTTTCGCTCTGGTTGGGTGTGCTGCTGACGGCTTTCTTCTGGGAGATGTGGAATTTCTACGCTTACCCGAAGTGGGTTTATTACGTTGCCTGGGGCGGCTGGCTCAAGGTCTTCGAGATGCCCCTGCTCGGTTACGGCGGCTACTTGCCGTTTGCACTGGAACTGTATGCGCTTTACCATTTGCTCGCTGGGCTGCTCGGCCACAAGAAGACCGACTATGTGCGGCTGAATTGTTCAGAGAGCCTATCCGAATAACGGAATGCAGACTTCAGTCTGCCTGGCATGGCGGACTAAAGCCCGCAGTCCGGGGGTTTATCGGATAGGCTCATAGTGCGGGCAATCCGACGACGGAGTCGTCGGACTCCGGCATCCTATATCCCACGCTGAGGGGATTTTCTGTTAGACTTGGTTCATGCTCGAACAGCTTGAATTGATCCTGCGCCAATCCTGTGGATTGAAACCCGGCTTGCCTGTCTTGGCAGGCGTTTCCGGCGGGCCGGACAGCCTGTGCCTGCTGGAC
>MNXK01000243.1:3262-5213 GCA_001872165.1 Anaerolineae bacterium CG2_30_58_95 | reverse complement strand
GGAGAGAGGTTGAGGCCGATCCAGCTTGGGAAGGAATATTCTGGCGCGTTCGATCGGCCCGGATATCAGTTTTGGAAAATATAGAACGTAGAGGATGAACTTGAGCCACCCCTTTTCCGGCAGCAAGATACGATTATGTATATCTGCCAGATAAGAGATCAATTGAACGGTCGTGAACGAAAGGCCGATGGGCATCAACAGTCGTATTCCCTCGCCGCCCTTCTCTACGCCAATCCGCGCCAGGAACGCGGTGAGTTCCGGGAGATAGAAGTCACTGTACTTGAATACTAACAACGTGAACACATTGAAGAAAATGCCAATCCAGAGAATACGCTTACGCCCCTCTTTGGCTTCACCGATCCACCTGCCGAGAAAGTAGTTGACCGTGCCAATCACCAGCAAGATGCCGGCAAATTCCCAGGCCCACGTAACCAGAAATCCCAGGCAAGCCACGAACAGCCAGATATTTCTGAAACGGGCGGGGAACAGCCTGAAACCGGCGATAACGACGATGACAAAGGCAGCGAACGATAGCGTCGTTAAGTTCATGGCTGGCTATCCCCGTTTTGCTCGTTGACGAACATCATCCCCTCTTGATTCGTCAGCGCGGCGAGCTGCTCGCCCAGGTAAGCGCTCAATATTGGGGCGCCTTGCCAATTCAAATGCGTCAAATTAGCGCGCCCTTGCAAGGGGATTGTTACCTCGTCAATTGCTGGCAAGAAGATCCCGCCGCCGGCTTGCACTGTCTCAGCGATCTTCTCCTGAAATGCTTTGTGGATTGTTTCCCCACCCGCGTATTCAAAGAATACGGGATGCACTGGCATCTCTACAACCACGATCTGTGGCCCATTATCCCTGGCAAGGTCAAGAATGGCTCGTAAGCATTCCAGGCGGGATGGGTCAACCTGGTAAGGCTGGGTGCTGTCGAAATAGGGATTGCCGGCCAGGTTATTGAGATCGGGAGCCACAACCTCTTTCAGTACACCATTGTCGGGTTCGTAGCCAGTGAGGGAGGTCGTATGATAGGTTTGCAGGTAGGCCGCAAACGTGGTGGGAAAATCAGCTCGCATCCAATTTCGATAAGGTAAGAAATGCTGAAGCGCTGCAGAGTGGGCGATGATCCACCCTCTGGGGTTGAAATATCCCAATTGGTACTGCATCCAGGTATCGGAAAGATATTTCTCTTCCGTTCGTATTCCATTCGTCGCATCGTAATCCCTCATTTCGGTTACAAATACCAATAGCGCCGGGTGGTATTTCTCAACAAGAAGCTTGGCGTTTACTGAATTGGGGACAATCGTCAGGCCATTCACGCCAAAGTTGAATACCCTCAGCCGCAAATCAGTTTTTTCATAATAGTTCTGGGCGACCACATCTGGATCTACGCCAGTGTCTACCAGCGAATTGCCCAGAATGATAACGTCCACACCGCCGTTGTTGGCTACGTATTTCTTCAGACGGAACCATTTAAGGTCAAGTTGATAGTGCCAACTCCCAAAAGACTGATAGGGGAGCAAATTGCTTATGAGCCTCGTTCGCGCAATGCCCTCCAACAGGGCAATGAAAACGATAAAAAATGCAAAGGCCTGGAGGAGAGTGTGTCCCATCCCCCGTGAGGGTTTCTTAACGCGAATGACGCGAAAAGGCGAATTTCGCGAATGTTTTTTAGGTTTCACATCAGCCGCGCACCATATTTCGCAGCACCGTATGCAGGATGCCGCCGTTGCGGAAATACGCTACTTCCACCGGCGTGTTCAACAGCGCTTTGACCCTGAACCTGGCCTCCTTACCATCCGCCTTCTTCGCCCTGACAGTGACCAGGCTCTGCGGAGCCATGTCATCGCTCAGGCCTGCGATGTCGAAGACCTCGCCGCCTGTCAGGCCGAGGCGTTCGGCGTTTTGACCGGCCTCGAATTGAAGCGGCAGCACGCCCATACCGACCAAATTGGAG
>MNXK01000243.1:1932-3256 GCA_001872165.1 Anaerolineae bacterium CG2_30_58_95 | reverse complement strand
TGGATGCGCTCGAAGGATTCGGCGATCACGGCGCGCACCCCGAGCAGGAGCGTGCCCTTCGCCGCCCAGTCGCGGCTGGAGCCGGCGCCGTATTCCTTGCCGGCGAGGACGATAACAGGCGCACCTTCGCTCTTGTACGTCATCGCCGCGTCATAGATGGACATCTGCGCGCTATCCGGGAAGTGGCGCGTGACGCCGCCTTCCACGCCCGGGACGAGCAGGTTCTTGAGCCGAATATTGGCAAAAGTGCCGCGCGTCATCACGTGATCGTTGCCGCGCCGCGAGCCATAGGAGTTGAAGTCGCGCGCTGCCACGCCGCGCTTGATCAGATATTTTCCTGCCGGGCTGTCGGCGGCGATGTTGCCCGCCGGGGAGATGTGATCGGTGGTGATGGAATCGCCCAGCAAAGCCAGAACGCGCGCCCCGTGGATATCCTTGATGTGCGGCGCTTCCACGGTCAATTCCTGGAAGAAGGGCGGATGTTGGATGTAGGTCGAGGCTTCATTCCACTGATAGAGATCACTCTCAGCCACCTTGATCTGGTTCCAAAGATCGCTTCCGGCAAATACATCCGCGTATTTCTCGCGAAACATTTTCGTGTCGAGGCTCGCAGCCAGCGTATCGAGGATTTCCTGCGTCGTCGGCCAGATTTCTTTCAGGTAGACAGGCTGGTCGTCTTTACCTTTGCCGATGGGTTCAGTATTCAAGTCAATGTCCACCGTCCCGGCCAGGGCATAGGCCACGACCAGCGGCGGCGATGCCAGGTAATTGGCTTTGACCAGGGGATGAACGCGCCCCTCGAAGTTGCGGTTGCCCGAAATGACCGCCGCGGCGACGAGGTTCCCGCTAGTGACGGCTTTCGCCACCTCGCCCGGCAGCGGGCCGCTGTTGCCGATGCAGGTGGTGCAGCCGTAGCCGACCACGTTGAAGCCCAGTTTGGCGAGCGGTTCGAGCAAGTTCGCCTGCTTGAGATATTCCGTGACCACGCGCGAGCCGGGCGCCAGGCTGGTCTTGACGTATGGCTTGACCGTCAGCCCTTTTTCGACGGCCTTCCTGGCGACCAGTCCCGCGGCGATCATCACGGATGGGTTGCTGGTATTGGTGCAGGAGGTGATGGCAGCGATGACTACCACGCCGTGGCCGATCTCGTAGGAGCCGCCGTTCGTGCCGACAGCAGCCTTTTTTGTCACATCCTCGGCCTTGAGTTCGTAGCCGCGTTCCTTGACCGGCGCGGTCAGCGCCTTCTCGAAAACCTGCTTCATCTCGGCCAGGGCAACGCGATCCTGCGGACGCTTGGGGCCGGCCAGGGAGGGCAGAACAGACC
>MNXK01000243.1:713-1918 GCA_001872165.1 Anaerolineae bacterium CG2_30_58_95 | reverse complement strand
CAGGTCCAGTTCGAGCGTGTCGCTAAATTCCGGGGCGGGGGTGCTCGCCTCGCGGAACAAGCCCTGGGCGCGGCAATAGGCCTCGACCAGTTCGACCTGTTCATCTCTCCGGCCCGTCAAGCGCAGATAGCGCAGCGTCTCGGCATCCACCGGGAAGTAGCCGATGGTGGCGCCGTATTCGGGGGCCATGTTGGCGATGGTGGCGCGGTCAGGCAGCGCCATTCTGTCCAGGCCGGGGCCGTAGAACTCGACGAACTTGTCCACCACGCCCTTCTTGCGCAGCATTTGGGTGACGGTCAAGACCAGGTCGGTGGCCGTGACGCCGTCCTGAAGTTTGCCGTGCAGCTTGAACCCGATCACGTCCGGCAGGAGCATGTCCATTGGCTGGCCGAGCATCACGGCTTCGGCCTCGATGCCGCCCACGCCCCAGCCCAGCACGCCCAGGCCGTTGACCATGGTGGTGTGTGAGTCGGCGCCGACGAGAGTGTCGGGGAAGGCCACGAGTTTGGACTCCAAAGTCTCCTGACTTTGGCCATCCGAAGTCGGGAGACTTCGGACTCCAACGACATCAGCCAGATATTCCAGGTTGACCTGATGCACGATGCCCGTCATCGGCGGGACGACGCGGAAGTTGGAGAAGGCCTTCTGACCCCACTTGAGGAACTCGTAACGCTCGCGGTTGCGCTGGAATTCGATCTCGGTGTTGCGCTGCAGGGCGTCGGGGGTGGCGAAGAAATCCACCTGCACCGAGTGGTCAATCACCAGGTCAACCGGCACAAGCGGATTGATCCTCTTCGGGTCGCCGCCCAGACGAGCCATCGCGGCGCGCATGGCAGCCAGGTCAACGATGGCTGGCACGCCGGTAAAATCCTGCATGATGACACGCGCAGGCAGGAAGGGAATGCCAGGGCGGCCTCCCCCCTTTAGGGGGGACGGGAGGGGGGTCCACGCGGCGATGTTCTTCACATCATCCTGCGTAATTTCTTTATTGTTGCATTGACGCAGCGCGGCCTCCAGCAGGATACGGATCGAAAACGGCAGTCGCTTGAGATGTGTGAGGTGCAACTCTTCCAGCGCGCCGAGACGATGGAAAACGTATTCTTTTTTCCCTACTCTCAATATCGCACGTGCTCTAAAGAAATCTTCTTGCATGAGAACTCCTTCGGTGGCAAACAGACCCTAAAAGGTCTTCCCCCTTCGGGGAC
>MNXK01000243.1:0-700 GCA_001872165.1 Anaerolineae bacterium CG2_30_58_95 | reverse complement strand
TTCGGGGACTTCGCAAGACTTTTGGGTCTCGCGTGTGTTTTTACCTGTTACTTCAATTCCTTTTTGAGATTGGCAACCAGCTTTACCTTCTCCGCCTCCGGCAGGAAGGCAGCCTGCGCGGCAGCCAGGATCCGCTCTTGCAACACCTGGCGCGTCATGCCCAGTTCTTCGCAAACCCGGCGATACTCGTCACCCAACGTGATCTGCGAGATGCTGGGATCGTCGGTTGCCAGCGTGACGTTCAGGCCGGATTCCATCATCTCCAACAATGGATGCGCTTCCAGCGAGGGGACGACGCCGCTCTGGTAGTTGCTCGTCACGCAGACCTCGAAGGCGGCGCCGCGCTCGCGGGCCAGCTTCACCACCGCCTCGTCTTCGAGGATGCGGACGCCGTGGCCGATGCGTTCGGCGTTCAGCACCTCGAGCGCGCCGCGCACACTGTCCGCCCCGGCCCATTCCCCGGCGTGGACCGTGATGTGCAGTCCGGCCTGCTGCGCCTCGCCGAAGATGCCAGCGAAAGGCTGGACGGGAAATTCCGCCTCGTTCCCAGCCAGGTCGAGGCCGACCAGGCCTTTGCCAATGCGGTCGGCAGCCAGCCAGGCCACCTGCTCGGCCAACTCCGCGCTCTCGTGCCGGTTGATGCTGGCCAGCAGGCGCACCATGATCTTGTATTTTTTGGCAGCCTGCTGGGCGCTCTCGC
>MNXK01000162.1 GCA_001872165.1 Anaerolineae bacterium CG2_30_58_95 | reverse complement strand
CGGGCATTGGTAGGGAAATCTACCTCGGCGATGGATGCCAGGTCAATGTCGCCATTCTTGCCCCATTTGTGGGCGTCCTTGCCGAGGAGCCGCAACAGTCTCACGACAACCTTCAGAAAATTATGCGGGATGGTGTGGAAATACAGCCTCTGCGCCCGGTACGGAAGCAAGCCATCCGGCGCGAAGGACGGGTTGGCAGCCTGCTCGAAGGCGCGCACCGTCGCCTGGTGGATGGCGATGTGATCCGGGTGGCGGTAGCCGCCGATGGGATCGAAGGTCAGCACCACCTGCGGACAAAGCTCACGAATATAATAGGCAACTTTCGCAGCCACCTCGTCCAGCGGCTGGGCGGCAAGAGCATGGGGATGGTGGTTATCTGGCGAGCCAGGCATACCCGAATCACGGTAATCCAGGAAGTGGACGCCTTTCAATCCGAGATGAACCGCCGCGCAGCGCAGCTCGGCCTCGCGCAGGTCGGCGACAGAGGCATGGCCTTTCAAGTCATCCACCTCGCCCACCTCGCCGCGCGTCGCGCAAACCAGGTACACGTCCGCGCCGCGCGAGGCGTAGAGAGCCAGCGTGCCGCCCATGCCGAAGGATTCGTCATCGGGGTGAGCCAGAACAGCCAGTAAGGTTTGTTTGGACATGGGGGCAATTGTACCTTATCTCTGGAACTTACCGTTGCGCGCCGCCAGCGGTAAGTTGGATTGGCACGTGCGGGCTGTTCGTCTCTGCTTCCATCCGTTTACTGCTTCCCTATCCGTTGACGAATCCGTTTATCCGCTTCCCTATCCGCTGAAGCATGTATTAGTTTAATCTTGTCAAACTCTTGTGAAAGGTGTATCATCTTTGTAGATACAGGAGATGATCTATGAAAACACGCGTGCAAAAATGGGGTAACAGCCTTGCAGTACGGATTCCAAAGCATGTAGTCCGCGAAGTTGGTTTGGAATATAACACGGCTGTCGAAATGAAGGTCGAGGAAGGGAAGCTGATCATTCAACGTTCAGAGAGCGCCCCCACCCTGGATCAATTGCTGGCAAGAGTGACTAACGAAAATTTGCATAGCGCTATAGATACCGGCGAAGCAGTTGGCAACGAGGTGTGGTAATGGTTTACATCCCTGAACGCGGCGACCTCGTTTGGCTAACTTTCAATCCGCAAGCGGGACACGAACAGGCAGGGCGGCGTCCAGCGCTGGTTCTCTCGCCTGCGGCATATAATAGCAAAGTCGGGCTGGCGATTTTTTGCCCAATCACCAGCCAGGTAAAGGGCTACCCATTCGAAGTGATCTTGCCCGAAGGTTTACCCGTAAAGGGAGTTATTTTGACAGACCAGATCAAAAATCTGGATTGGCGCGTTCGGCAAGCCGAAAGAATATGTTCTCTACCTGCGGAAGTTTTTTCAGAAGTACTGGAAAGATTAGCTGTCTTACTGAACTAATACACGGGCAAGCTCTTATCCACTTCTTCCGCCCAAGCATTAATTCCCCCTCTCAAATTCTTCACCTTCCTGAACCCGGCGCTGACCAGCATCTCCAGCGCACGGCGCGAGCGCGTCCCGGTTTTGCAGAAAACCACCATCTCCTGGGCGCTGTCCAGTTCGGGCAGGCGGGAGGCCAGCTCGCCGAGCGGGAACAATTCCGCGCCGGCGATATACGATATTTCCAACTCGTGCGGTTCGCGCACATCAATCAGACGCAGCTTCTCGCCGCGCCCGATCTTCGCGGCCAGATCGGTGGCCGTAATATCCCAATCCCTGCCCGCCGAGCCTTCTTCATGAACCCCGCCCTGAGCCTGTCGAAGGGCCGGCACGCCGCAGAAGGCATCATAGTCAATCAGCCCGGTCACTTCCGGGTGCGGGCCGCAAATCTTGCAGTTCGGGTTCTTCTTCAGCTTGACGTACTCGAACGTCATATCCAGGGCGTTGTAGAGCAGCAGCCGCCCGACCAGCGGCGAACCGATGCCGAGCAGCATCTTGATCGCCTCGGTGGCCTGGATCGTCCCAATCGTGCCGGGCAGCACGCCCAGCACGCCGGCGTCGGCGCAGGAAGGCACCAGTCCCGGCGGAGGCGGCTCAGGGAACAGGCAGCGGTAGCAGGGGCCTTCTTTGGCGTAGAAGACGCTCGCCTGCCCATCGAAGCGGAAGATCGAGCCATAGACGTTCGGCTTGCCGAGCAGCACACATACGTCGTTCGATAGGTAACGGGTCGGGAAGTTGTCCGTGCCGTCAACGAGGATGTCGAACGGCTCGGCAATCCGCATGGCATTGGCAGATGTAAAAGGCTCGTTGAACGCGTCCACCTGGATGTCAGGATTCAGGTCCAGGAGACGGGCGCGGGCGGACTCGACCTTGGGCCTGCCCACCGTCCCCGTGCCGTGTACCACCTGACGCTGGAGGTTGGATCCGTCCACCACGTCATAATCCACCAGCCCGAGGCGACCGACGCCAGCCGCGGCCAGGTAGAGCGCGACCGGTGAGCCTAAGCCGCCGGCGCCGATGACGAGGGCGGAGGAGGCCTTGAGTTTCCTCTGCCCCTCCATCCCGACTTCGGGGATGAGCAAGTGGCGGGAATAACGAAGGATCTCTTCGTGGGATAATTCAGGAAGCATGGTTATTCATCCTCCCGCGATGGACGGGATCAGAATCAGTGTATCGGTTTCGTTCAACGGCGTTTCCAGGCCTTGCAGTTCCTTAACATTGTCCGCGCCGAGGAACAGGTTGACGAACGGTCGCAGTTGGCCCTCACTGTTATACAAGTGAGGCCGCAAAGACGGGAACTGGGTCACCAAATCCTGCATGACTTCGGCTACGGTCTTGCCCTGGACGGGCACTTCACCCTGGCCGTTGACGTAAGGACGCAGGGGTGTGGGGATGCGAATGATCGGCATGGTTTTATTTTTGGACATAGTAGCAAGTTATGTGCTTGGCTAGTTTCCGCTCACGCCGGATTGCCAAATCCGGCGCAGTGGACCCGGATTTGGCAATCCAGGCCGAGCAGAGGCAAGATTTCGGCTTTTCTTTTCACTCAAGCACATAATTTGGAGACTATGTCTTTTTTGGCTCTCTGGGATTTGCCGTGATAGACCGCCATATATGGTGCGTGGCGTAATTCGGATTGGCAATCCGACCTACATCTGGCGGCACACCACGCCGATTCCCAATGAGCCCATTTTCTCAGCCGTCCAACGGTGGCTCAACGGCTTATGGACTGCCAGAGATTAAAATCATTGTAGCATATTTTATCCGAATGAAATCACCGAAATACCCGTCCCTGGCAATTTCAAGAATTGATGCACTCTTTCTCGATCACCAAGGCGCGGAGCTTGTTCAGGCGCTTATCTGCCAGTTGCGGAGTGGGTAGGGGAGAGCCGATGATCAGGTTTTTGATCGTGTTGGAAATGTGAGTGGAAAGTTGTTGAGCGACAAATGAATACGCGCCCGGCGATAAGCCAGGATTGCGATGCCGGTGAGTACAACAACAGTGACGAGACCCATCAACTTCATTTCCCAGGATAGATGTCCGAAAAAGTCCCAGGTGACCGGGAAAGCCAGATAGGTGGAAACATCGTAGAAGATAATCCCCAGGATGTCCTTACGCGTACGCGCTGCCAGGAGGAGCATGGGCATCAGCCAGAGCAGCCATTGTGGGGAATAGATGCGTGAAAAGAGAACGAAAGGGGCGAGGATCAGGATGCACCAGTGCAGGACTTCGTCAAAGGTATCCATGCGGTCGAAGAGACTGAAAGGGACAATCAATACCTGTAAGATCGTAAAGACGCCAAACCACAACGGCCCGGCCGGGGTGACGTTAAACCAATTCTCCATCGCAAAAGCCACCAAACCCGGCAGCGAGGCCATATCCACCCCACGTCCGGCGTGAAAAAGGTAGGGAACCAGCAACGCATCCAGGCCGCCGGTCAGGAGCGTCGGCGCGATGATGATCAGGCAGGTCAGGCCAAAGGCCAGGATCATGCGCCAGTTCAGGCATCGCCGCGCGGTGTAATCATACGATAAATAGATCGGCAGCAGCAACAACGGATACCACTTGGTCAGGGTGGCAATGCCCAAAACCACCGCAGAGCATACAAATTGCCGCCGTTGCAGGAGCAGTAAACTCAATAGACACAAGAACGCAGGGAGAATATCGAAGCGGTTAACCGTAAAGTACAGCGAGGCGGGCAACAACATCAAGAAAGCCAGCCACCTTCGGCGTTCAGGAAGCATTTTGTAAAGAAGCGCGATTGTCCCGAAGAGAAAGACCAGCATCAAGAAAGAAAACAAAGTGCTGTACAGGTAGTAACCGAAAAGCTCCCCTGTATCGCCAGGTATCAAAAAGTAGGGCAGGGCAAATAGATAGGTCGGAACCTGCGGATATTCACTGAACACGTCCCGGTAAGGCACTTCACCTTTCCGATACCATTCCCCATGCGAGGCATAAATCCCACGATCGTAATCATCATTGAAAAGGCGAATGCTCACCCCCAGGTTCTCGCGCAAGAGGCTGATGCAAAGAATCCAGATGGTCAAGAGTGCAAGGACTAGAACGATGGTTCGTTTGAGACCCATATGTTTCCTCAGAGGACGCGGTTTGTGAGCGCTACCAGGCTGTCGGATAACCCCGTGGGGCAGGTTTCGAGGTTTCGAGCTAATGCTCAATATGTGGGCGATGGCTGAACGTTTAATGCAGATACGGTTTACCCTGGTGAGGATTTCAGTCGCATTCGCCGGAAGAAGTAGAACGCGCAGAAGTAAAAAAGCCCTGCCAGAATAATCAGGCCTTGATAGCCTGTATAGAGCGAAAGGTACTCGGCTGCTCCGCCCATCACTGTGCCGAGTAAGTTCGCCCCAAAAGCGACGTTCGCCTGTTTGGTGTCCCGGAAGGTAGTGCTGTAGATCAGGTTAGCGAAAAATATGGGGGAGAAGAGAAAAATGGTTGCCAGGATGTAGCGAAATGTCAAATTCTCGAGCAGAAAGGTCTTCAGGGGGATGATAAAGTTCGCGGCCAGTGCCAGAAACAAGAAAACGTATAGTATCCACACCCTCGTAAATTTGTAGCGGACCGCCAACCAGTTGGCAATCAGCACGACCAGCAAGACTGCGAAGAACACTAACGAATTCACCAGCCAGGTCGAGCCAAAGAGCAATAGGAACTGGACAATACTTTTGACCTCTAGAAGGGTGAACGCGGCTCCCATGAAGAAGAACGGCAAACCATGCTGGCTAATGGCTCCCTTCGGGGAT
>MNXK01000220.1 GCA_001872165.1 Anaerolineae bacterium CG2_30_58_95 | reverse complement strand
AGCACCGGGTCGCAGCGACGCAATCCCCCAGTGGAAGCGCATTCGAACGCTTTGTAGCCCTGATCAACGCCGTCTGGCCGAATGAAACAGTGGAGGCGATCTCGGTCGCCGCCGCCGGGCCGCTTGACCCTGAGACGGGAACCATCTTATCTGCGCCGAACATCCCCGAGTGGATCAATTTTCCCCTCGGCGAACGGCTGGCTGAAAACTTCGGTGTACCCGTCTACGTTGGGAATGACGCCAACCTGGCGCTGTTGGGCGAATGGCGCTACGGCGCCGGGCAGGGACATCACGACCTGATCTACATCACGATCAGCACCGGCATCGGCGGCGGCGTCATCAGCGGCGGCCAACTACTGCTCGGACAGCGCGGCCTGGCCGCCGAGCTGGGGCATGTCACCGTTTTACCGGGCGGCCCCCTCTGCTCGTGTGGGCAACGCGGACATTTGGAAGCCATCTCCTCCGGCCTGGCCATTGCCCGTTTCGTCAACGAGCAACTGGCCGAAGGAGAAGCCTCGATCCTCAAAATGAGCGCCGATCTGAGCGCGCGCGAGGTGGCAAAAGCCGCCCGTCGGGGTGATCCGCTGGCAAAGGCGGCTTACACGCGCGCGGGAGAATACCTGGGCCAGGCGCTGGCTGACTTCCTGCACATATTCAATCCCTCCATCGTCATCTTTGGCGGTGGGGTTTCGCGTAGCGGAGCGCTCATCTTCGATCCACTAAAGGATGCGCTCTACAAGCAAGTCATGGATCCCGATTACGTAAAAAACTTGGTCTTGACGACTGCCAGGCTGGGCGATAATGCCGGTCTGATTGGCGCGCAAGTTCAAGCTGAATTAAAATTATCATCTATCTAAAAGGAGTAATTCTCATGCAACCAATGAAATTGCCAGGACCAAAAGCCCGCGCGCTGATCAAGCGCGATTCGTCTGTCATTTCGGCGTCGTACCCGCGCGGAGTGCCATTCGTCATGGATCACGGACGCGGCACGGAGGTCTGGGACGTGGACGGCAACCGTTTTCTCGATTTCGGAGCGGGGATCGCGGTCGTCTCTACGGGACACGCCCATCCGCAAGTCGTCAAGGCGATCCAGGAACAGGCCGAGAAGTTCATCCACATCTCATCGGACTTCTATCACGAAAAAATGATCCAGCTGGGCGAAAAGCTGGACGAGATTGCCCCATTCCAAGAGGCAGCGCAATCGTTCATGACCAATTCCGGCACGGAGTCCGTCGAGACAGCCATCAAACTGGCGCGCTACCACACCGGAAGATCCAACTTCATTGGTTTCACGGGCGCATTCCACGGGCGCACCATGGGCGCGGTGACCTTCACGGCCAGCAAGCCCACATACCATCGCGGCTTCTACCCGCTGATGCCCGGCGTCGTCCACGCGCCGTACCCCAACCCGTACCGTCCGGTGCTCGACCGGCTGCCCGGCGAGGATTACGGCGAGACAGTTGTCCGCTATATCAAAGAGGAAATCCTCGGCCACATCCTCCCGCCGGATGAAGTGGCCGCGATTTTAGTCGAAACAATTCAGGGTGAGGGGGGCTATATCATCCCACCAGCGGGTTTTTATCCGGCCCTGCGCGAACTTTGCGACGAGCATGAAATCCTGCTGATCACCGACGAAGTCCAATCGGGCATGGGTCGCACAGGCAAATGGTGGGCAATCGAACATTTCGAGGTCGAACCCGATATCGTAACGGCGGCAAAGGGGATTGCCTCTGGCATGCCGCTCGGCGCGTGCATCGCCCGCGACTCGGTCATGGACTGGGAGCACGGCGCGCACGGCAACACTTACGGCGGCAATCCGCTGGCCTGCGCGGCCGCCCTGGCGACCATTGATCTCATCGAGAATCAATATATGGAAAATGCAGCCGAAGTCGGCCAATATACGCTGGATGCGCTGCACGAGATCATGGTCCGCCATCCGAGCATCGGCGATGTGCGCGGCCTGGGCTTGATGATCGGCGTCGAGTTCGTCAGGGATCGCAAGAGCAAATATCCCGCTGAAGAGTTGCGTGAACGCATCGTGGAATTGGCCTTCGAGCGCGGCCTGATCCTGCTCGGCTGCGGCAAGAGCGTCATCCGCATCGCGCCGCCGTTGAGCGTCTCGAAGCCTGAAATGGACGAAGGCCTGACCATTCTCGAGGAAGCGATCATGCTGGCCGAGAAGGAAATGAAGTAAGAAGCAAAAAGGGATGAGCGAGAACGCAGCACGATCCGCACCACCCCATCCGCGTTTATACTCATGTAACCTGATAGCTTATACCCTTACCAAAGGGGATACCAGCAACCATGACGCCTGACACTGGAACACGCGACATTGGAACACATGACACTCAAAGCCCGCTGGCTCGTCCAGCCCCCGCTCACCCCACAAGCAAAAGAATCCCTGGCCGCCTTTTCCCCCATCCTGGGCCAGATTCTGTTCAACCGCGGCTATGCCACCGACGCGGCGGCGCGCGCCTACCTGCGCGGCAAGTCAACTTTCGACACATCCCCCTGGCAGTTGACCGGCATCGAAACCACCGTAACGCGCATCCGCTATGCGCTCGAACACGCCGAGCCAATTGCCATCTACGGCGACTATGACGTGGACGGCGTCACTGCCACCGCACTGCTCGTCCAGACCCTGCGAGCCCTGGGCGCAGATGTGCGCGGTTACATCCCCAACCGTTTCGACGAAGGTTACGGGTTGAACCCCGAGGCGTTGGACAATCTCAAAGAGCAGGGCGTCAGGCTGGTCATTACCGTTGACTGCGGCATCCGTTCACCGGACGAGGCGGCGTACGCCCGGACCATCGGCCTGGATCTCATCATCTCCGACCACCACCACCCCGCGGCTGGGGAACTTCCGCCCGCATTGGCCGTGATCAACCCCAAGCAGCCAGGCGATACATATCCCGATAAAGATTTGGCAGGGGTGGGCGTGGCATACAAAATTGCCCAGGCCTTGATCGAAGCGAGTGAACAACGTATTCCAGGTTCACGTGATATGGCGTCACGTTCGGTGTTACGTGACACTGAAACACATGACACTGAAACACTTGACTCATTGCTTGATCTTGTCGCCCTTGGCACTGTCGCTGACCTGGCCCCGCTGACAGGCGAGAACCGCGTCCTCGTCCGCAAGGGTCTCCAGATCATTCGTACGACCCATCGGCAAGGACTTTTTGCCCTGGCAAACGTCGCCGAACTCAGCCTGCCGCGCACCACGGCGACGCACATCGGCTTCGTACTCGGCCCGCGCTTGAATGCTGCCGGCCGGCTGGACTCGGCGCTGGCTGCTTTTGAATTATTGACGACCACGGATGTCTTACGCGCGGGTGAATTGGCTCAAAAGCTCGATGTCCAAAATCGGGAACGCCAGGCGAAGACGCGCACGATCCAGGAGCAAGCCGAAAAGATCGCCCTCGCCGAAGACCCAGACGCGCTGCTGCTCCTTGCCGTGCATCCGGATTTCAATCCCGGCGTCGTCGGGTTGGCGGCCTCGCGCCTGGTGGACCTGTATTATCGCCCGGCGATTGTCGGCCAGAATGGAGAAGAATTCACGCGTTGTTCGTGCCGTTC
>MNXK01000057.1 GCA_001872165.1 Anaerolineae bacterium CG2_30_58_95 | reverse complement strand
GATGGTGGCTGGCGGATAGGGTATCTGTGGCAGATGCGAGGGCTTCGAGGCTTTGTCGTGCGATTTCTTCTCCTATCTGTTCAACTTGATCGAAGCGGACTTTCATCTCGTCATGAACCTGGTCAATCGAGCAGCCGCAGATGGAGTCATGGGGGTGGTTTTCCATGAGAAGACGCCACGCTTGAAGGATGAAGGATGAAGGATGACGGACAAAAGATGAAGGATGAAAGATGAAAGATGAATTGGCTTCCACAGCCAAAGATGCGAATGTGTTGAACGGCTCGGCCCATTTTTCGAGCAAGGTTTCACAGGCGCGGTTGCGCTGTTTGATCCACATGCGGGTGGAGAGGACGCCGGGCAGGAGGTGGCTGCGTTTTGAAGAGCGGAGCTCACCGATAACTGTAGGGATGGCCGATGGCTGATGGCTGATGGCCGATGGCTGATGGCTGATGGCCGATTGGACGGCGGCGATATAGGCAGGCAAAGTCGAGTGGACGAGCTTATCGCCGTCCAGTTTACCTTTTGTGTACGCGATAGCCCTGGCCGTCTCTGGCGGCGGCTGCATGTGATCCGTGCCATACATCAGCAGCAGGTGATCGGCGCTGGAATGAGAGGCAAGACTGTCGCGCACTTGGCGGACGAGGGCCGTAAAGCGTTCCGGTTCGGAGGCGGGCAGCAAGGCCGCGTTGCCGTATCCATCGCGCAGGTATGCCATGAAGACGCGCGAGCCATCTGGCGCCTGCCACCAGAATTCGCACGGCTCGTCGCTCAGACCGCGCCACAGGCAGGCTGAATCGATCCCGAATCCGCGCAGAATCTGCGGCATCTGCCCGATGTGACCGAATGGGTCGGGGATGTAGCCGACCATCATCTTGGGGCCGTACTTGCGGCAGGTGCGGTCACCTTCGAGCAGGTTGCGGATGGTGGCCTCCGGGCTGACCAGGAACTCGTCCGGCAGGATGTGCCAGGGGCCGACGAGGATGCGGCCATTTTTGATATACCGGCGCAGGTCGGCCTCCCGCTCTGGGCGCATGAGCAGGTAGTCGTCGAGGACGATAGTTTGCCCATCGAGCATGAAATATTTGAAATTGCGGTCATGAGCGAGAATGTCGAGCAGGCCGTCAATCAGGTGGACGAGCTTCAGGCGGAATTGCTGGAAGGTGAGGTACCATTCGCGGTCCCAGTGGGTGTGGGATACCAGATGAAGTGTGGTCATGGTGTACTCCGGTGCCAAGTGCCAAGTGCCAAGTGCGAGGGGCGTGGAGGGAGGAGGGTGAAGCGTGGAGGGTATCACGCATCACGTATCACGCATCACGTATCACGCATCACGTTTCACGTATCACGGAAAGAATTTCTTCCCAATGCTGGAATAATAACAGATGAGCCTCGCCTTCGCAAACATGAAGCTGGCTGTTGGGAATTTTACCGGCCATGTAACGCGCCATGGGGATGGTGGTCAGGTTGTCGTCCATGCCTTGCCAGAGATGGACCGGGACGCGGATATCCTCCAGCCGGAAACCCCACGGACGGCAGACGATCCGCAGATCCCAGGCGAGGCCGCGCGTCCCGTTCCGCAAGCCCTCGGTCGTGCTCGCATAGCAGACCTGGCGGATTTCCGGGTGTTCCCACAGAGCCGCGTCGGCGGCTGGACGTTTGTCGGCATCTTTCTCCATAACCGCGGCGGGATCGTCTTTTCCCTTATGATAAGACTGCCAGATGAACAGCCGCCATAGAGGCCAGGGAATGTAGCGAGCAACGGTTAGGCCCAGCTTGTTATATGCCAACATCCCTTCGGTCGCTTCGGGCGTTTCCAGCGGACCAAGTCCGCTCAAGATGGCTGCGGTGGTGACGCGCCCCGGCAGTTTGCAGGCGCAGGCCGCCGTGTATGGCCCGCCGCCGGAGTGGCCGGCTACGGCGAACGAGTCGAGATTCAGCGAGTCAGCGAGTTCAGCGATATCATCCGGCCAGTCAAGGATGCGACGCTTGGGTTGAAAGGACGAGATGCCGTAGCCAGGGCGATCGATGCAGACCAGGCGAACCCCCATCTTTTTCGTGATTTCCTCCGGTGGGCGGAAAACGCGTGAGCCGGGGATGCCGTGAAAGAAGAAGACGGGCTTGCCACTTGGGGCGCCATATTCGGCGTAGCCGAGAGTTCGGCCGTCGGGGAGTGTGATAGTAGTCATTTGAATTTACCTCCAATTGCCTCATCCCTTGCTGCCCTCATCCCCGGCCCTTCTCCCAAAATTGGGAGAAGGGAGTCTGCCCTCACCCCTGACCCCTCTCCCCATTCGGGGAGAGGGGGACTGGCAGGCTTCAAGGATTTTCTTGAGCACCAGGCCGATGTTGGTCTCGACCTCTTCGTTCCGAAACCGAATAACCCGATAACCGAACTCTTCGAACTGGCGCGTCCGCTGTTCATCCTGTTCTCTTTGCAAATCATGGATGTCGCCATCAATCTCAAGCACCAATCTTTTTTCGGCGCAGTAGAAATCGGCGATGAACGGCCCAAGCGGATGCTGGCGGCGGAATTTATGCCCGCCAAGTCGGCGGTTGCGCAGGCTCTCCCAAAGCATTTTCTCGGCGGGCGTCATTTTCTGACGCAATTCTTTAGCGCGTTGCTGTATGCTTGCTGAAGTTCGTATCCTGCGTTCGTTTTTCATCCTTTTTTCCATTCCCCCCTCTCCCACTTTTGGGAGAGGGGCAGGGGGTGAGGGCTATCTGCCTTCCACCAGCGACTCGATAAACGGATGGAAACGTGCATACCGGAACGCCTCGCCAAATTGTACCCCTGTCCGCTGTCCGATCGAGGCGGCCTGGGCTTTCAGCGCCCAGGAAATGGCGGCCAAGGGGTCCTGGATGGCCTCTCCCAACATCGCCTCCAGGTTCAGGCCAGCCAGCCGCGCCTGGCGTACCACATCTTCGAACAGGAAAGTCATTTGGGTCTTATGCTCGGCCAGGGCCGCCAGTTTCTTTTCCATCGTGTCGGTGACATCAACGATCTTGTTGGCGCCGGAAGGGTTTTCTGCGTAAAAATATTTTTCGAGCACGAAATGGGGTTGCAGCCCTTCGGCCAGATGTTCGGGATGCACCAACGGCAGCGAGGCGTAGGAAATGGCGTCGGAGGCGGCCCAGGCCACCGCGCGGTGGTCGGGGTGGACTTCGTCAGGCGCAAATGGGTCTTCGGTGATGACCACGTCGGGCTTGTATTGGCGGATCAGCCGCACGAATTGCTCACGCAGGAAGCCGGGCGGCAGAGCATCCAGTCCCATATCTGCATGCCCCAGCAGAATTGGCGGTTCAGCTCCCAGGACGGCAGCGGCTTGTTTCGCCTCTTCACGGCGAAGATTGATTAGGGTTTCACTATCGTGCTGGAAGGAACCCCTGCGACCATCGGTGGCGATCACGATTACTGCCTGCGCTCCCTCTGCGATCATCCTGGCAATCGTCCCTCCGGCGTAGAATTCTGCGTCATCGGGATGTGGAACCAGCGCAAGGATCATTTTGGGCTTGTTCATAGTCTCACCTTCTCTCCCGTCAGTTTCCTTGCCTCTTCCATCGCCTCGACCCGGTTCGTGATGGGGAAGCGTCCATTCAGCGGACTGACCCGCGCGCCCAGGGCGGTCGGCTCGTACATGCCCCAACGCGTCAGCCAGCGCATGCCGCCGGTCAGCGCGACCGCGTCTTTCAGTTCGTCGAGCGTATCCTTGTCCCAGCCGCCGAATAGTCCATACAGGAACATAAAGAGCGGGAAACTCGGCAGGATGCCGATCAGGAAGATCAGCACGCTGGTGATTTGGTCGCCTTTCCAGAGGAAGCTGTTGATCAGCGACAAAATGCCGTAATGCGCCGCTCCTGCCAGCAGCGGGGCAGTCAGTGACTGCCAGAGGTAGAAGCGCTGGGGGAAGCACAGCTTATGGTTGACAAAGTAGGCGGTGATCCCTTTGACGAACAGGCCGACGAAGTAGGCAATAATCAATGCCGTAACCTGGAAACGCGCCAGTAAAATCCATGCCAATGCCACGCGGATGACTTGCTCCGAGAAGACCAGGATGGATTTGAGATAGGGTTTGTTGGCTCCCAGTTGTACGTTATCGCCCACCCAGGAGGGGAACTGCACCGCGCCCCAGATGGTGAGCGGGATCACATAGACAGCAGCGCGCTGGAATTCTATACCTGTCGAGCCGAGGATGAATTTTGGCGCAACCGCCAGCAGCACGGCGCCGATGAAGGCGCTGGTCAGGCCGTTGTACTTGTAGGCCATCACGCTGTAATACTGGCTCAAGATGCGCTTCCCGTTGGAAATGGCCTCCGAAATGGCCGGCATGACCCCGTCGTTGAGCGTCTGCGTGACGTTGAAGGCGAAGATGAAATTCTGCGCCAACCCCCAGTTCCCCCAGATTTCGGCGTAATTGATCAGGCGCGTTTGCGTGATGGCAATCTCCATCGCCTGCCCAAAGGACCAGGCCGCCGAGCCGAGCATCTCAAAGACGCCAAATTTGAAACTGGTCTTGACCACTTCCCAGTCGAAGTGCGCCAGGAACAGGATGCGCGCGTTGTATCCCACCCGGCGATAGAGCCACAGGCCGAGCAGGAAAGTCAGAAGTTCGGCGGCATACGCGGCGACGCCCATGCCGAGCAGTCCGCCCATCGCCCCACCGAAGACCGGGTGGGCGCGTCCCCAGGCGAACATGATGGTCACGAACACCGGCTGGACGAGCATCGGGAAAAGCACGTTCAGCCCGATGTCGAGCAGGCGGCTGTAGTCGAGCCGCTGGAAGCCGGTCAGGGCGTGGCGCATCACCTGGTAAAAGCCGGGGATTTGGATGAATGAATGAAAAATTACGCTCCAGGCATACAGGGCGTAAGCCGAGCGCGGCGCGAGCGTGCTTGCCAGGCCGATCACCAGCGCCACCTGTACCGCTCCCGAAAGCGCCTGCCACCACACGAAAACCTGTCCGTACTGGATGCCCTTCTTCGGGTCGTGGACGCGATGCTCCGAGAGATACTTGATGAAGGCGATACTTGTCCCCATGTCGAAGAAGGCCCACGCCAGGTTGAAGAACTGCGTCACGCGCCCCCAGATGCCGAGCGCCTGTGCGGATGGCAGGATGAAGGACGGCAGGATCAGGTTCTGGTAAATGATGAGCGGGATGAACAGGACGAGGCCGATGCTCAAGGCGACCAGGAACCCTCCGAGCGGGCGGTGGAACCCGACCTCTTCCCATTCCGTCTTCGCTTCACGCACCTCGAACCTGCCCCGGTCCGAGACGATTTTATCCAACTCCTCAGGATGTTTCAGGCTGTAGCGCCGCACGACGAAGAATGCCCCGAAGGTGGTGACGAGCATCAGCCCCATGACAGCCAGCAGGATGTTCCGTTCAGCGGCGTGCGGGACGGGCGAACCGGGGTAATCGGCAAACGGGAGCGGAGTCCGCCCGGCGGCGCGCTCGACGAGGTGATAGATCAGGTAGTTGAAATACGCCCATTCCTGGATCTGGGGGTTGGCGTCATCCAGGAATGCTTGAAAGACATAGGTGTTTGTTCTGGCCTGCCATAAGATCCATTCGCCGTCTTCGTAGGCGGTGACCAGCGGCTGGACGGACGAGACGGGCGTCTGCAGCTCGAACCGTTCGCGCACCTGCGGCGCGCCGTTCCAGATGATCTGCTGGACAAGCGCATCGTCAACCTGGATGGCGGTCAGGCTGACGGCATCCTCTCGCGGCGTCAGCGTCAGCGTGACGCCAGTCAGGGCCATCACGTCCGCTTCCGTCATGTCTGGGCCGAGGATGAGTACCAGCCCCGCGCCCGCTTCCAGTCGCGCCGCGACCGCTGCCGAATCCGGGATGACGCCGTTGAGCACGAGCACATCCGCCTGGGCCGGGTCGTCCACGAGTTGGAATTCCGCCAGTTCAAGGGCCGTCTTCACGCTGCCGTCTGGGCCAGCGTAATAGACGCGCAAACTATTATCTGCTGAGGCGGGAGTAACGAGGGTGAAGAGGAAAAAGAGGGTGGTGAGGAGAACAAGGAGTCTTTTCATCGGAGATCCTTTTTGCCACGAATTAGCACGAATTTACACGAATTGGATTTGGCTCATTTTACGATTCTGCGCTGTTCGAGAGAGCCTTGACCAAAGTTGAGCAGGATAGCCAGGCGATAACCCGTTGCAGCCAGATAGTGCATGGCCTGGGCTTGGTGACTCGCGTTGAGTTTCGATACAGACTTGATCTCCAGGATGACCTTGCCGTCAATGACGAAGTCAGCAACGTAATCTCCGATGAGAACGTCTTTATATGTGACGGGCAGATGCACTTCCTGGGCGAATGGGATGCCGCGAATCGTCAATTCATGAGCAAGCGCAGCCCGATAAACGGCCTCCAGGAATCCCGGCCCAAGAATCTTGTGCACTTCCATCGCCGCTCCAACAACTGCGAACGACAACTCTTTGAAAAGTATTTCAGCCATTGTGTTCTCCGAATCTTTTTCGTGAAAATTCGTGGCTAAAGCTCAAAACCATTTTCACGAATCACATCTGCGAACCACTTCCCGCTATCTTTTATCGTCCGCTTCTGAGTCTCGAAATCCACGTACACCAGCCCGAACCTCTGCCCGTATCCCAGCGCCCACTCGAAGTTGTCCATCAGCGACCAGTGGAAGTAGCCTTTCACCGGTACGCCGTCTGAGATGGCGCGCTGAACCTGGGCGATGTGGTTCTTTAGATAACGGATGCGGCGCTCGTCGCGCACGCGCCCGTCGAAGTCGAGACCGTCCGGCACCGGCACGCCGTTCTCGGTGATCATGAGGTCGGGACCTATCCCCCCTGCGCCCCCCTTCCCTTCGAGGGAAGGGGGGAACGGGGGGTTAGGTCCGGTAAGATACTCTTTCCAAATGCGCATTAGAAGCTCGTAGAGGCCTTCCGGGTAGATTTCCCACATCCCCGAATACTCGTTGCCTTCAGGATGGATTTGCACAGCAGCGACAACGGGGAACTTTGGGTCGTTCTTTACGACAGTCCGCGTGTAATAGTTCACGCCCAGCAAGTCGAGCGTGCGGATTTTCTCCAAATCGCCCGGCTTGATGAGGCTGGCGGTGAGCATCTTGCCGACAGCAAATTCCTGCATCGGCGTCGTCCCTTTGAGCAACGGGTCGAGCATGGCTCGGTTCAAGACCGTGTCCATGCGGTAAGCAGCCTCGCGGTCCTTCCTGGAATCCGAAGCCGGATGCACCGGGTTGAGATTCAGCACGATGCCCACCTTGACCGTCTTCTTCGCCGCAGCGCGGATGGCCTCGGCGGCCAGTCCGTGCGAGAGCAGCAGGTGGTGCATGGCTTTGAACGTCGCCAGCGGGTCTTTGATCCCGGGCGCGTGGCTGCCGTCGAAGTATCCGGCCGCGGCCGTGACCCACGGCTCGTTGTGCGTGATGATGGTGTGGACGCGGTCAGAGAGCCGCTCGGTGACGACGCGGGCGTAGTCGGCGAAGGCATACGCGGTTTGTCTCTCCGGCCAGCCGCCCCGGTCCTGTAATGCCTGCGGCAGGTCGAAGTGGTACAGATTGGCGAACGGTTCGATTTTGTGATCGAGCAGTTCGTCCACCAGCCGGTCGTAGAAGTCCAGGCCCTTCTGGTTGACCGTCCCCGCGCCCTCCGGCATGACGCGGCTCCAGGATACAGAAAATCGGTACGCCTGAATGCCCAGTTCGGCCATCAGCGCCACATCTTCCTTGTAGCGATGGTAATGGTCAATGGCCACATCGCCGGTCTCGCCGTTGGCGATCTTGCCGGGCGTGTGGCAGAAGGTGTCCCAGATGGAGACGCCCTTGCCGTCTTCGTTCCACGCGCCTTCGATTTGGTAGGCAGAAGCGGCGACGCCCCAGATGAAGTTTTTGGGGAAAGTGAGTTTTGGCATCGAATTACCCGAATTTCACGAAGATTGGGATTGGGGTTGCATCGAATTACCCTAATTTCACGAAATATGTGATTTGATCTGTGCTGGATTCTTGAAACGCACGAGGCGCTCTTGAGTCAGGCTCGGCCCGCCGAAGTTCAGTAGAATGGCGAGTTCAAAGCCGGTCGCGGCAAGATAATTGATTGCTTGCGCGCGGTGTGCATCGTGAATTTCGGCGACGGCCTTGATCTCGAGGATGATTTTGCCGTCAATCACGAAGTCCGCAACGTATTCGCCGACGAGTTGTCCCTTGTAATAGACCGGCAAGTGTACCTCGTCATCGAAGGGAATGTTCCGCAAACTTAATTCGTATGCCAGCGCGGCTCAATAGACGGGCTCGAAAAAACCTGCTCCCAAAGTGCGATGAACCTCCATCGCCGCGCCGACAACTGCATACGATAATTCTTTGAAAAGGATCTCAGCCATTTTTCCTCCTGTCATTCGAACTCAAAGAAACTTCGTGGTATTCGTGCCATTCGATGCAAAAAGGATTCGAGCAATTCGATGCTAAAAGCATACAACAAAACTCAAACTCCTGCAAGCGTGTATAATCAGCAATATGACCGACCCCTCGAAACGCGTCCTTGACCCCGAGCCGAAACCCGACGACCGCCTCGACCAGACCCTACGCCCGCAACGCCTCAGCGACTTGATCGGGCAGGAAAACGTCAAGGAAAACCTCGCCATCCTGATCGCGGCTGCCCGTCAGCGCAGCGAACCGCTCGACCACGTGCTATTCTACGGACCGCCCGGCCTGGGTAAGACCACCCTGGCGCACGTCGTGGCGAACGAGATGGGTGTCAATATCAAGATCACCTCTGGCCCGGCCATCGAGCGCGCTGGAGACCTGGCTGCCATCCTGACCAATCTGCGCGCCGGCGATGTGCTCTTTATTGACGAAGTCCACCGCCTCGGCAAGGTCGTGGAAGAGGTGCTCTACCCGGCCATGGAAGATTACGCCCTCGACATCGTCATCGGCAAAGGCCCCTCGGCGCGTTCCATCCGGCTGAAGCTGCCGCGCTTTACCGTGGTCGGCGCGACCACCCGCCTGGCCTTGATGACCGCCCCGTTGCGGGCACGTTTTGGGGCCGTCTATCGCCTGGATTATTATGACCTGAAGGCGATGCAGGCTATCGTCCGGCGTGCGGCAGGATTGTTCAAAGTGGAAGCGGACTCCGGCGGCGTGGAGGAGATTGCCCGCCGGGCGCGCGGGACGCCGCGCGTGGCGCTGCGTCTCCTGCGCCGCGTGCGTGACTATGCCCAGGTGCGCGCCGACGGGACAGTCACGCGTGCCGTCGCGCACGAGGCTCTCGATCTGCTGGCGGTGGATCCGCTCGGCCTGGACGACTTGGACCGGCGAGTGCTGAAGACCGTCATCGAGAAATATAATGGTGGGCCGGTCGGGCTGGCGACCATCGCCGCCTCGATCAGTGAAGAACCCGATACCATCATGGACGTGGTCGAGCCGTACCTTTTGCAATTAGGCTTTCTCGATAGAACTCCGCAGGGACGCGTTGCGACGAAGTCCGCGTATGAGCATTTGGGGGTGGAGTATAACGAGCAGACGCAGCCGAGGTTGTTGTGATAGCCGAACGTGGGGCTTATAATTATTGCGAAAGGAAGTTGCCATGTTACAAGAAATTGTGATTAAAACAAAAGCGGATGAATCGCTAAAGCCTCTGTTGGAAGTGGCAATCCGCAGTCAACTGAAAGTCTTACAGCACGGCATCCTTCGCACCAAAGAACGCCTTGCCGAGTTCGAGAAACGCGCAGGGATGTCATCGACGGAGTTCGAGAAAAAATTGCAGGCGCAGGAAATCAGTGAGACCATCGAAACCATAGATTGGAATATGGAACTCGCGGCACTGCGCTTGCTGGAAGGACAATATCAATCGCTCCGTGAGGCGGAAATTGATTGAGCAGTATTTCCAGTCCTTATTGGATTTGCTTGCAAGTTTGCCGTTTGTTGAATCACCCGATGTAAATCTTGAAAAGCGCGGCGAACTGGTGGGCTTTATTCGTGGGGATGTGGAATTTAACAACGGCTCCATCCTCTTTTTTCGAGAATTGATTGATCTCCGCTTGCCTTTGGAGAAGGTGATGTACGCCTATCATTATCAATCGTCGGAAGGCATGCTTGTCTTTCGTTATGACAATACCGCGCATCACCGATCTGTACCCACATTCCCATTCCACAAACATTTGAAAGATGGAGGTGTAACTTCCTCTACCGTCCCTTCTTTGGAACAGGTTTTGCGGGAGATCGAGGGGATAATTTCACAAAAGCAGGGATGACCATAATGGAAGCCATTGGCCGTACCCTGATGATTGGCGGAATTGTGCTGTTTTTGGTGGGCGGGGGAATTTATCTTTCCGCCAAATTCGGTCTGCCGCTGAGACGCCTGCCCGGCGATATTCGTATCGAGGGAGAGAACTTTCGGTTTTACTTTCCGCTCACGAGCGGTATTCTCGTGTCCCTGATTTTGACCTTGATCCTGAACATCGTTGCGAGGCTGTGGAAGAAATAGCCCGCTTTTTTATGAGAAACTCCGACTTCGACTACACCCTCCTCCCTCCCGAATTCATCGCGTAGACTCCCCTCGAGCCGCGCGATTTATGGTTATAATCAAGTTATACAAAAGGAAGACGGATTATGGTAGCTCCACGTTTAATCACCCCTGATGGCAAAACCATCGAACTCTCACGAGAAACCTATCAGCAGATACGAAAATTGCTTGGTGAAAACGGTCAAGCCGCCCCCAAAGCACGCCGTCTGGCGGAAATCCGCGCCACGTATGGCAAATATGCAGGCAAGACATCGCTCATACAGGCTTTACTAGAGGAGCATCAGACGGAATTGGCGCGTGAAGAAGCCAAACTGAAGCGGTTTTATGGCTGAACCTATCGCCACCTTCGTCTTGGACAGTTTCGCCGTCATGGCTCACTTTCAGGCTGAGTTTGGCGGCGAAAAAGTATTGGCATTGCTGGAGCAAGCGGGGCGAGATGAAGTATTGCTCACGATGAGTTTGATCAACGTTGGGGAATCTGAAAGGGAATATTTCTCTTTTCTGGCTTGGTTAGACTCGGCAATGTATTAATGCGAACCTCCGACTTCGAATACAACCTGCCTCCCTCGTTCATCGCCCAAACTCCCCTCGAGCCGCGCGATGCCTCGCGCCTGCTTGTCCTGCGCCGTGACACGGGAACACTGGAACACGCTGTCTTTCGCGACATCGGCAAATATCTGCATTCCGGCGATTTACTGGTTTTGAACCAAACTCGTGTCATCCCGGCGCGTTTATTTGCGCGCAAGCCGACCGGCGGCCGCGTCGAGCTGCTCCTCCTGCGGCGGGAGGATACACATACGTGGGAATGTACCGTGGGTGGAAAGGGACTCAAGACAGGTATCCGTTTGCTTCTCGAAGAGAACGGCCCCGAGGCCGAGATTGTCGGCATGTTGGACGGCGCGCGGCGATTGGTCCGTTTTGCCAGGCCGGTCGAACTCTACCTCCCCAGGATCGGACACGTTCCCTTGCCGCCCTATATTCACGAACCGTTGGCCAACCCTGAGCGCTACCAGACCGTCTACGCGCGTGACCCCGGCTCGGCTGCCGCGCCGACCGCCGGTCTGCACTTCACGCCGAGCCTGCTGGACGAGTTGCAGTCGCAGGGCATAAAAATCGCCTATGTCACCCTGCACATCGGGCTGGACACCTTTGCCCCCGTGACGGAAGTTAGCCCTGAAAAGCACCCGATCCACACCGAATGGTGCGAGTTGCCTCAGGAAACGGCGGATGCCATCCATCGAACACGTCAATCCGGCGGGCGTGTGATTGCGGTGGGCACGACTTCTGTTCGTACACTCGAATCGGCTGCGGTAGGACGAGATACTATCTCGTCCTACACCGGCAATACCAATTTATTCATATTACCCGGCTATAAATTCAAAGTTGTAGATTGCATGATCACGAACTTCCATTTGCCCCGCTCGACGCTCATCATGCTGGTCAGCGCCTTTGCCGGCCGGGAGCGGATTCTCCATGCCTACGAAATCGCCAGGCGTGAAAAATACCGCTTCTACTCATTTGGCGATGCGATGTTTATCACGTAATTCGCGAAACGTGATTCGTGATTGTGCTGCACATATCACGCATCACGCATTACGCATCACGAGTCGTCTACCCATGCTCCTCAACACCCTCAACTCTGCACTGTTCCAATGCCGCCGCTGTCCTCGCCTGGTTGCCTGGCGGGAAGAGGTTGCTCGCCTCAAGCGTCGCGCCTATCGCGACTGGGAATACTGGGGCAAACCCGTCCCTGGCTTTGGCGACCCGCAGGCGCGCGTGATGGCTGTGGGACTCGCCCCCGGCGCGCACGGCTCCAACCGCACCGGGCGCATGTTCACCGGCGACGCCTCCGGCGAGTTCCTCTACGCGGCGCTCTTCCGCGCCGGATTCGCAAGCCAACCCGAATCTCATCACCGCGCTGACGGGCTGACCTTGAACGACATTTACATCACGGCTGTCTGTCGCTGTGCGCCGCCGGGCAACAAACCCACACCGCAAGAGATGGCAAATTGCCAGCCGTATCTGGAGCGCGAGATCGAACACATCCAGCCAAAGGTCATCGTCGCGCTGGGAAGGATCGCCTTCGATGCCATCTTGCGGCTGTTTGGAAAGCCGCCCTCGCCGACTTTTGCGCATGGAGCGGTCTTTTCTCTCCCTGCTTCATCCTTCATCTCTCATCCTTCATCCTTACTCTGCTCCTACCATCCCAGCCGCCAGAACACGCAGACAGGCCGCTTGACAACGGAAATGTTCGATGCCGTATGGCGAAAAGTCCGGGAATTATTGGATCAAACCCCACGCTGATCCGTTGCCTTGATGAATATTACAGCGCAAGGTTGTTGATTGTTGAGTACTTATGCCTGCTCTCGGACCTAACCCCCAGCCCCTTCCCTAAAAGGGAAGGGGAGATACCCAGACCCAGTGGCTATATCTCCCCCTTCCCTCCCCTTTTTTAGGGGAGAGAAGGGGGCTGGGGGGATGAGAGAGGTCTCGATGCCGTTCCGCTCCGTCAGGTTGTCTGAATCGCTATGCCTCCCTCACCTCTCCTCGGCCCCATTGCCCTGCTCGGCTCCGGTGAAACCTCCCTCTCGGGCGGGCGGATTTTCGAATCCCTCGCTCAAGGTTTGCCCTCGCCCTTACGGATCGTCATCTTGGAGACCCCGGCTGGGTTCGAACTCAACTCGTCCCAGGTTGCCGGGCGGGTAGCCGATTTCCTGGGGACGCGCCTGCAAAATTTCGATCCGACCGTGACCGTCCTTCCGGCTCGCAAGCGCGGCGCCCCCTTCAGCCCAGACAACGCCAAGCTCCTTGCGCCGCTCTTATCCGCGAACATGATCTTCATGGGGCCTGGCTCGCCGACCTATGCCGTGCGCCAACTGCGCGGCTCCCTGGCCTGGGACATGCTGCGCGCCCGCCAGCGCATGGGCGCGGCCCTGGTCTTTGCCAGCGCAGCGACGATTGCTGTCGGGGCGCGTGCCTTGCCAGTGTATGAGATTTACAAGGTGGGAGAAGATGTGTCTGCCCCGCCCGGGCTCGACTTGTTTGCAGATTTTGGCCTGCCGCTGTCTTTCATCCCGCACTGGAACAACGCCGAGGGCGGCGCGGACGTGGATACCAGCCGCTGTTTCATTGGCATGGAGCGCTTCGACGAATGGCGCGCCTTGCTCCCACCTGGTCACACCACCGTCGGCTTGGACGAGCACACCGGTCTGATCTTCGATTTTGGCCTCGGTCAATGTTGTGTCAGCGGCGTAAGCTCGGTGACGCTGTTGCGTGAATGCAACCCCAAGATCTACCCTGCGGGCGCAACATTTTCCTTTGCCGAATTAGGGGAGTTCCATCTACCGGTTTTGCTTGAAGAAGGCTTTCCAGCCTCAACCTGGAAGATGGTTATGGATGCAGCCTCACCCGGCCAGGAGAATGGGGAAATTCCTGCCGAGGTGCAGCGCCTGGCTGAAGCGCGCCAACAAGCGCGCTTGCGCAAGGATTGGGCGGTTGCTGATGAATTTCGCCAGCAGATCGAAAGTCTCGGCTGGCGCGTGGACGATACACCGGATGGGCTGAAACTCAAGAGAAAAATAGGATAAAATATGGTCAGGAATTCCTGGAGATAATGCCATGCGCGCCGTAGACATCATCATCAAGAAACGCGACAAGGGTGAGCTGACTCGCGAGGAAATCGAGTTCTTCGTTCAGGGCTTTACGCGCGGCGAGATCGCCGATTACCAGGTTTCGGCCTGGGCGATGGCGGTCCTGCTCAACGGGATGACCGCCCGCGAAACGGCTGATCTGACCCTGGCGCTGGCTCATTCCGGCGAGATGGTGGACCTATCCGACGTGGTCGAGATCGCCGTAGACAAGCACTCGACCGGCGGCGTCGGCGATAAAACCTCCCTGGTCGTTCTGCCGGTTGTCGCGGCCTGCGGCCTGCCGATTGGGAAGGTGTCTGGACGCGGCCTGGGCTTCAGCGGCGGCACGCTCGACAAAATGGAATCCATCCCCGGCTATCGCTGTGACCTGACTACTGACGAATTCAAACGCCAGTTGCGCGAAGTTGGCATTGTTTTGACCGGCCAAACGCCCGACCTGGCCCCGGCCGATGGAAAACTGTATGCTCTGCGCGACGTGACCGGCACGGTGCAGTCCATCCCGCTGATCGCCTCGTCGGTGATGAGCAAGAAGATCGCCGGCGGCGCGCACGCGGTGGTGCTGGACGTGAAGGTGGGCAACGGCGCGTTTATGGAGAATCTCAAGGACGCGCGCGAACTGGCCGGCCTGATGGTGAAGATCGGCGAACTCGCCGGACGCAAAGTGACAGCCCTGCTTTCGGACATGAACCAGCCGCTCGGATGCGCGGTGGGCAACGCCCTCGAAGTCTGCGAGGCCATTGAGACGTTGCGCGGCGGCGGCCCCGCCGATTTCCGCGAACACAGCCTGCGCGTAGCCGCGCATATGTTGATTCTGGGCGAAGTCGCCGCGGACGAGCAGGCCGGCCGCGCCCTCGCGGAGCAATCCCTGGCCGACGGCTCGGCGCTGGCGAAATTCCGCCAGCTGGTCGGCGCGCAGGGCGGGGATGTTTCGTACGTGGACGACCCCGCCAAACTGCCGCGCGCCGCGCTCGTCCGGGCGGTGGACGCGCCTCGAAGCGGGAGCCTGTCACAGGTCCAGGCGCGTAGCGTGGGCGAGGCCTCCGTCGCGCTCGGCGCGGGACGCGCCCAGAAGGATGATCCCATAGACCACGCGGTCGGGTTCGTCATCCACCACAAGGTTGGGGATCGGGTCGAGAAGGGTGAGCCGTTGTTCACCGTCCACGCCAGCGACCAAAAAAGGTTGGACGCGGCCATCGCGAGCGTGCTGGCCGCGCACGTCATCGTTGACCATCCCGTGCCGCCGCTTCCATTGTTTTATGAGTAACCTCCTCCCATGTAGTGACGATTTCAATCGTCTCCCAACGACTAAAGTCGTTACTACATGGCGAAGTTTCAGGTAGCACGTTTTAGTCCTTGCCCATGTAGTGACGATTTCAATCGTCTCCCAACGACT
>MNXK01000055.1 GCA_001872165.1 Anaerolineae bacterium CG2_30_58_95 | reverse complement strand
AAGCCAATGTGCTAATTGCCGCCCGGTATAAATCGAAATATCGGCTTTCGTTTGCAGATTCTTTGATCGCCGCAATCGCCTTCCAGAAAAAAGCCATCCTCATCCATAAGGACCCAGAATTCGAGGCTCTTTTGGGCCAACTCGAGATGGAAGCTTTGCCATACAAAACATGATCGAGAAAACATGAGTATCAGCTCAATTAGAACTATCGAAGTACCGGTAATCACCCGCCGCAAACGCATCCCGCAAGAAGCGATTGACCACGTGGTCTGGCAGATCGCGGAAAAATTCCAGCCATCGAGGATTATTTTGTTTGGTTCATATGCCTACGGAACGCCCCGACCGGAAAGCGACGTGGACTTGCTGGTTATCATGGAAACCCCTCTAAAAGAAGTCGAACAGGAAATCCGCATTTGCCAGAAGATCGAGTATCACTTTGGTCTTGATCTATTGGTAAAAACGCCCGCAACGCTTGCTAGTCGTTTAGCGCTTGGCGACCCATTTCTCAAAGAGATCGTTAAAAAAGGTCGAGTTCTCTATGAACGAATTACTAAGTGAGTGGATCGAAAAAGCAGAGGGAGATTATGCAACCGCGCAGCGGGAATTGCGGGCACGCAAATATGTCAATTACGATGCTGTCTGCTTCCACACTCAACAGATGGCAGAAAAATACCTCAAGGCTTTCCTTTTCAAGAACAATGTGGATTTTCCCAAGATCCATAACTTGCGTGAATTGCTCGAACTTAGTCTGCCTCTCGACGCTTCGCTCGATCTGCATCGGGATCTGTTGATCCAACTAGACCGCTACGCAGTGAGATACCGCTATCCTGGCGCATCAGCGGAGCGGGAAGAAGCAAAAGAGGCTGTACGCGTTGCCGCCCAAATTCGGGCTGTTATGCGCCAGAAACTTGAAATTCATGATCGCGATTGACCTCTCCATCAACACCACCCTCGTCCGCAACCTCCTGGTGCGCTTCGTCAAGACCGAGATCAGCCGCGCCGGATTTTCGCGCGCCGTGGTTAACCTCTCTGGCGGACTCGACTCGGCTGTCTCCATCGTTCTGGCTGCCGAAGCCCTCGGCGCGCAGAACGTGCTGGCGGTGCGCCTGCCCCATAAAACCTCTGGCCCCGATTCGCTCGAACACGCCCAAATGCTGATTGACCAATTGGGCGCCCCCTCTGTCACCATCCCCATCACCGAGATGGTGGATGCGCTCATCGCCCACGAGCCGGAGATGTCGCAAATCCGCAAAGGGAACATCATGGCGCGCGCCCGCATGATCGTGGCCTACGACCAGTCTGAGGCCTTCAAGGGACTGGTCGTCGGCACGGGAAACAAGACCGAGATACTGCTCGGCTACACCACGCTGTACGGCGATTCGGCCTGCGCGATCAACCCCATCGGCGACCTGTACAAGACCCAGGTCCGGCAACTGGCGCGGGCGCTCGACATCCCGGCGGTCATCATCGAAAAAGCTCCCACCGCTGACCTGTGGCAGGGCCAGACCGACGAGGGCGAGCTGGGCTTCACCTATGAAGAAGTGGACAAGCTCCTCTACCTGCTCGTAGATCAACGCTACAGCCCGCAGGAATGCGTCGAGGCGGGCTTCGGCGAAACGTTCGTCCGCAGCGTGGTCGCGCGCATCCGCCGCAACCAGTACAAGCGCATCCTGCCGCTGGTCGCCAAGATCAGCAGCCGCACGGTCGGGTACGATTTCCTGTATTTGAGAGATTGGGGAACCTAAAACCAGTAATCAGTGTTCAGTCGGCAGTTTTCAGTACTGAACACTGGATACTGAAAACTGAATACTAACCATGCACATTCCTCCCGCACTCCGTCACAGGCGCTTCTTCTACCTCTGGCTCGGGCTGATGATCTCCATCGCCGGGTCGCAGATGCAGGTGTGGGCGCTGTTCTGGCACATTCGCACGCTGACCGACCAACCCATTGCCCTGGGCGGCATCGGCCTGGCGCGCATCGTTCCCGTCATCACCTTCTCGCTGATTGGCGGCGCGGTGGCAGACGTGTTCAACCGCCGCAACATCTTGTTTTTGACGCAATCCGCTGCCGCGCTGACCGCGCTGACCCTGGGCCTGCTGACCCGCTTCGAGCACATCAGCCTCTGGCATATCTACCTGCTGACGGCCATCCAGGCTGTTGCCCTGGCCTTCGACCTGCCGGCCCGCCAGGCGCTCGTACCGAACCTGGTGCCGGCGCGCGACCTGCCCAATGCCTTTAGCCTGACCTCCATCGCCTTCCAGACCGGCGCCATCCTCGGCCCGGCCTTGAGCGGACTGGTGATCGCCTATGCTGGCCAGGCGGCGGTTTACCTGATCAACGCCGCCTCGTTCCTGGCCGTGATCTTCGCCCTGATCCTGCTGGGCGATGTGCCGCAAAAGGTGGATCGTTCCCGCACGAACGGCGTCAGCCTGGAAGCCATCAAGGAGGGAGTCCACTTTATCGTCAACCGCCCGATCATCCTCTCGTCCATGATACTGGACTTCGTAGCCACCTTCTTTGCCTCGGCCAACACGCTGATGCCATTCGTCGCCCGTGACGTGCTGCACGTTGGCGTGACAGCCTACGGGTGGCTCTCCGCGGCGCAGTCAGTCGGTGCGATGATCGCCGCGCTGGTGGTCTCGCAGCTAAAAGACCTGCGCCGCCAGGGACGGTTGTTCTTGGGAGCGATCTTGTTCTTTGGCCTGGCGACGGTCGCGTTCGGCCTTTCGACCGTCTTCGCCGTGGCCTGGATCGCGCTGGCCCTGACCGGCGCGGCCGATTCGGTCAGCACGATCATTCGCAATACCATCCGCCAGTTGCAGACGCCCGATCCGATGCGCGGGCGCATGACCAGCGTCAACCAGATCTTCTTCCAGGGCGGGCCGCAGTTGGGCGAGATCGAAGCCGGAGGCGTGGCGCAGCTTTTCGGCGCGCCGGCCGCCATTGTCAGCGGCGGGATCGGCTGCATCCTCGCCGTGTTGCTGATCACCCGTAAGTGGCCGCAGCTACGCGCCTACAACGGCGATGAACCCATTTTGGCCGGCGCAACTGCAGATTGATTTCAAACCCCTACAATTTCCCAACGACTCCTCTACGATTTCGCAAACCGGCGCCTCTCCGGTTGACTTCGCGGCTGATTCGCTATATACTCATATCAGGAATTCGGCCTATGCGAGTTTTTCCCATATTTTCCAGTTTGGTTTCTTGAAAGGCACGCCGTTAACGCGTGCCTTTCGTTGTAAATCCTGTAAAGGAGAAAAAATATGGATTATGGAATGATCGGAAAAATCGAAAAAGCGAAGCGTTATGCCAGGGAACGAAACCGCTTCCACTTCGAAGCGTTCACAGTCAGCATAGATGGGGAAAACAACGCCCACCGCGTCACCTTCGCGAACAATCAATGGTCCTGTGACTGCGATTTCTTCCACACGCGCGGTGTTTGCACCCACACCATGGCCCTCGAAGAAGTGCTCAAGGACATGCTGCCAACACCCGT
>MNXK01000119.1 GCA_001872165.1 Anaerolineae bacterium CG2_30_58_95 | reverse complement strand
CTGCGCACCTTCCGCGACGAAGGCCGCACGTTCGATATGATCATCCTCGACCCGCCCAAGTTCGCGCCCACAGCGGCCCAGGCCGAGAAGGCAGCGCGCGGCTACAAGGATATCAACCTGCTGGCATTCAAGCTGCTGCGTCCAGGTGGGATCCTGGTCACCTTCTCCTGCTCCGGCGGCGTGGACGCGGCCCTGTTCCAGAAAATCGTCGCCGGGGCTGCCCTGGATGCGGGTGTGGAGGCGCAGATCATCGAGCATTTATCCCAAAGCCCCGATCACCCGGTGGCGCTCAATTTTCCCGAGGGAGCGTATTTGAAGGGGTTGGTGTGTATTAAAACTATTTGCCGTACTTCGCCTTCTTTTCGGCGACCTGGGGCAGGGGCTGCTCGAGCGCCCCTTCACGCGCTTCCAGCCAGCGTTTGAACGAACGCTGGCTTTCGCCGGATGCTCTGCCGAACACAATCCCTTCGACGCTGAGATCTTCGTCAAGGTCAGGCCAATGAATGCCTTCACCCATACCAATCAACTGCCAGTTGTTCCTTTCTTGTGGGCTTCCATACAACAGGCGAGGATACCAGGCGAGTGGAACGGAAATCGTGCGCCCGTCGTACAGATCCACGATGAGAGTATCCTCCGTCACGGTCACGTTTTGGGCGAGCATAGAATTTAGTGCTTTTATCAATGTTGACCTGCTATTTGGCATACCTCGCCTTCTTTTCGGCGACCTGCATAATTTCTTGCTCTATGCCACTGGCTTGCTGGATGAGAGGAGTAATAGCCAAATCCTCGTCAATTTCAGGCCAGTGGATGCCATACCCCGCAGGCGAGACTTCAAAATGCGCCCGCTGGGCGGCTGTGGCGTTAGCCAGGCGCGGCGAACATTCCTCCCAACGCAGATGATAGGTTTGGCCGTCAACAGTGAGATGCAATGTGGCTGAGTCAGTAGCAACAAGCACGTCATGGAACTTGTTCATTCTCGTTCACCTCGCTTGCTATTTGCCGTACTTCGCCTTCTCTTCTGCCACCTGATGCTCAAGTTGCCTGACCGCCCCCGCGCGCGCTTCCAGCCAGCGTTTGAGCGAGCGCTGGCTTTCGCCGGATGGTCGCCCCAACAAAATGCCGGCAACTGTTAAGTCTTCGTCCAAGTCGGGCCAACGGAGGTATCTTCCATCACCGTTGATCTCGAAATTGGCGCGCTCCTCCGGCGTCCCATAGACCAGGCGCGGATACCAGGCCAAGGGGGTGATAATGGTTCGCCCGTCGGTCAGGTCAATGGCAAGGATGTTGTCATCCACGCGCACATCTTGTGCACGCGCTTCTTCTATTTCAATCTCCAAGGTGCTCATTCCAGCGCTCCAGTAAAAAGTCGCGATTTTCCTGGGTCATCTTGAATAGTTTGTTCAACTCTTGCGGTTTGAAGCCGCCAGCACGTTCCAACGCCACAGGATCAAGCCAGAATTTAGCAATCATCTTTTCCCTTTGGATGTGAATGTGCGGCGGTTCGCCGCGATCAAGTGAGACAAAGAAAAAGCGATAGGGACCTACAATCAGGACGGTTGGCATACGCCGTATTCTAATCCTCCCCCAGCGACAAAATCGAGCGCAGCAGACCGGCGATCAGCACGCCCAGCTTGACGCCCTTGCCGGGCGTGATCGCCAGTTGCTGGCCGCTCTGCTCGGCGCGCTTGGTCAGCAAGTAGGCCGCGCCGAGGCCGGTCAGCGCGCCGAGGGCCGCGCCGATGAGCAGAGTCTTGACTTTCCAGGTATTGTCGGTTTCGGGGGTTTCCATAATTGCGTTTTGTTCCATCATGGCAATCCTTTCATCGGTAGGGCGGGAGCCATCCCGCCCTACAACTTGAACAGCGATTTCAACACTGCCCGCGCCTGTTCCAGCCATACAACCGGCTTGACCGCCACATCCGCGCCGCGCTTCACTCCGGCGACGAACCGTAAAGCGAAGTTTTGAGCCTGGAGGGTGTAGCGCGGGGCGATCTGCGTCAGGCGGGCAATGGCATAGATCATCCCCCCAAGAACAGCCATGCACAACAGCGCAAAGAGCATCAGCGGCGCGACCAGCCAGATAACGGCGACATCAGCCCCAGGTCGGGTTTGACTCGGATTGGCCGCAAGGGTGAAGCCTCCAGCAATAAGAGCGAGCAGGATGACCAGCATCATCGGCGCTAGAATCTGCCAGAAACGCTGGCGTTTGTGCGCTTGCACTGTAGGCGATTCAAAGGGAGGCAGGTCAGGCATAGGTTTATTGTAGCATAAAAGTGACCCTGCTCAGTATCCTGCAATGGCTACTTGCGTTGGATGGCATCCATGGCCGCCACCGCAGCCACCTGTACGATGTCGTTCACCTCGTCGCCGGTCTGCAGAACGTGAACGGGTGCGCCCATCCCCAGCAGGATCGGGCCAATCGCCCTGGCATTGCCCAGGCGCGCCAGCAGCTTGTAGGCGATGTTGGCCGATTCGAGGGAGGGGAAAACCAGCACGTTGGCATCCTTGACCGCGCTGAAGGGATAGCGTTCGCTGACGATCTCGGGCACCACGGCGGTATCGGCCTGCATCTCGCCGTCTGCCTGGATGCCGGGGGAGCGCTGCTTGAAAAGCTGGACGGCTCTGGCGACTTTCTCCTGGCACGGATGGGACGTAGAGCCGAAGTTGGAGAAGGACAGGAACGCCACGCGCGGCTCGAGTTCGAGTTGTTTGGCAAACTCAGCGGCGCGACCGGCGATCTCGGCCAGGTCTTCGGAGGTCGGGTCAATGTTGACGGTCGCATCCGTGAACAGGTAGACGCGGTCGTCCACAATCATGATGTAGACACCTGTTACCAGGCCCGCGCCGGCGCCGAATTCGTTGCCACGGGCGTGGTGAATCTGCAACGCCGGACGGATCACCTCCGGATATTCGTAGGTCAGGCCGGAGATGAACGCGTCGGCATCTCCCATCTTGACCATCAGCGGGCCGAACACGTTCGGCTCACGCACGCGCTTATAAGCATGGGCCGAGGTGATGCCCTTTCGTTCGCGCAGTTCATGATAGGCCCTGGCATACGCATCTATCTTCGGGTAATTGGCCGGGTCAATGATCTCCGCACAGCAAGTCAGACCGAGTTCAGCGGCTTTTTCCTGGATCACATGAGGTCGGCCGATCAGGATCGGGGCGGCGATCTCCTCGTCCACAATCTGGGCCGCGGCGCGGATGATCTTGGCCTCCTCGCCCTCTGCAAAAACAATGCGCTTGAGCGGCTTGGCGGACCTGGCCTTGTTCATGATAAAGTAACGCACGCGTTCACCCTTGCCCAACCGGTAAGCCAGTTGCTGGCGGTACTCATCCAGGTCAACCTGCTTGCGGGCGACGCCGGTTTCCATCGCAGCTTTGGCGACCGCAGGCGATTCCCACAGAATGACGCGCGGGTCGAGCGGCTTGGGGAGGATGTAATCCGGGCCGAATTTCAAGCTGTCCACGCCATAGGCACGCAGGACACTATCGGGCACGTCCGCTTTGGCAAGCGCGGCCAGCGACTTCGAGGCGGCTAACTTCATCTCCTCGTTGATGGCCGTGGCGCGCACGTCCAGCGCGCCGCGAAAGATGAATGGGAAGCCAAGTATGTTGTTGATCTGGTTGGGGTAATCCGAGCGGCCGGTGGCGACGATGGCATCCGGGCGAGCCTCACGCGCCAGCTCGTACTTGATCTCCGGATCCGGGTTTGCCAGGGCGAAGATGAGCGGGTGTTCGGCCATGCTCTTGACCATCGCCGGGGTCAGGATATTGGCAATCGAGAGGCCGTAGAACACGTCCGCGCCGCGCACGGCGTCGGTCAAGGTGCGGGCGTCCGTCTCGTGGGCAAAGTGCTCCTTATATTTGTTCATGTTCTCGCTGCGGCCGGCGTAGACAACGCCTTTGGTATCTACCAGCGTGACGTTTTCACGCCTGACTCCCAGACGAATCATCAGCTCGCCACACGAAATGGCGGCCGCCCCTGCGCCTGAGATCGTTATCTTAACCTCATCTATTTTCTTGCCGACGACCTCCAGGCCGTTCATCAGCGCTGCGCCGGAGATGATCGCGGTGCCGTGCTGGTCATCGTGGAAGACGGGGATATCGAGCATCTCCTTGAGCTTTTCTTCGATGTAGAAACACTCCGGCGCTTTGATGTCTTCCAGGTTGATGCCGCCAAAGGTGGGCGCGATGGCCTTCACCACCGTAATGATCTCGTCTGGATCGCGACTATCCACCTCGATGTCGAACACGTCAATATCCGCAAACTTCTTGAATAGCACGCCCTTGCCTTCGAAGACGGGCTTGCCGGCCAATGCGCCCCGGTCGCCCAGACCCAGGATGGCGGTACCGTTCGAGATAACGGCCACCAGATTACCCTTAGAAGTGTACTCATAAGCCAGCTCGGGGCGCTTCTCGATCTCCAGGACAGGTACTGCCACGCCCGGCGTGTAGGCCAGGCTCAAGTCGCGTTGGGTGTCCATTGGCTTGGTGGGGACAACCGATATTTTTCCAGGTTTACCCTTCAAATGATGGTATTCCAGGGCTTCTTCGTTCGTTACATTAGGCATGGTTCCTCCGGTAAAGTGGATTTGGTTATTGTTTAGATGCAAACAGGTCAATTATGTCACACTTTGTCCAATTTAGCATAGGGGAGCGGTAGAACGAGATAATATCTCGTCCTACATCGGCCATTTTCAAGTATAATATGTGTAACAGTTGGTTAACCATATCGCCGCTCTTGCAACACAATAAGCGGCCACGGCTTATAAACGAAAACGGAACTCTTGGAAAATCCCGGGGTACGCCCCACGCCTTGGAACGTTCGGGCAGAATGGTTTGAGAAGTCAGGTCCTCCCGAGTTTGTTGTTATCTACTTTGATCAAGACAGGCACATCCATACGAACCGACGACTTCGCGATAAACCCCCAATCCTGGTGACGTAGCTCGCCGCCGGATTTGATCTTTCCCACGTTCTGCCTCGGGCAGGATGTGGGTGCAAGTACATCCAGGAGCATTTCCACAGCCGTGGCCCCCACAGGCGGCCTGCGGCTGTGTGCGTTTAAGACCTCACCCCACCTCACCCCTTCGACTTCGCTCAAGGCAGGCCCCGGCCCCTCTCCCGGGGGGAGAGGGGAGAAAATAAAAAGAATGCGGACGATTACGGCCATTAAGCCTCAGAAGAAGAACCCCCGGCGGGTGAACGTCTACCTGGACGGAGAATTTGCCTTCGGGTTGTCCAAGTTGATTGTCGCCTGGCTGAAGGTTGGGCAGACGCTGACCGAGGAGAAGATCGCCTCCTTGCAAGCCGAGGATGAGCAGGAGTCCGTCTACCAGAAGGCGCTGCACTTCCTGAGCTACCGGCCGCGCTCCACAGCCGAGGTGCGGCAGAACCTGAACAAGCACAACGTGCCGGAAACGCTGATCGAGGCGACCCTGGAACGCCTCCAGCGCAGCGGACTGGTGAATGACGAAGCCTTCGCCCGCGCCTGGGTCGAGAATCGCAGTGAGTTCCGGCCGCGCAGCAAATCGGCGCTCAAGATGGAGCTGCGGCGCAAAGGCCTCGACGACGAGGTCATCCAGTCCGTGCTGGCTGAAGGCGTGGACGAAGAGGCCCTGGCGTTGCAAGCGGCTCGGAAATACGTCCGCCGGCTCGAGGCTCGCGCTGCGAAGTCCCCGAAGGGGGAGCGAAGTCGAAGCGGTCTGGATCGCTCCGAGTTCCGCCTCAAGTTGAGTGGGTTCCTGTCCCGCCGCGGCTTCTCTTATTCCATAATTGCCCCGGCCGTCTCTCAAGTCTGGCAAGAGATGCGCCAGACGGCGGACGGCAGGGAGAAAATCGAAAACGAGGAAAATCTATGAATCCGAATCCGATAGACTACTTGATCATGGGCCTGGCCCTGGTTGTGGGATT
>MNXK01000184.1 GCA_001872165.1 Anaerolineae bacterium CG2_30_58_95 | reverse complement strand
AACCAGTTGGTCGGAATCACAGCAGAGGAACGCTTATCACTCCATACAGGAAGAGGGTTGGGCAAGCTATCCGCTTCCTATTTCCCCATCCGCTTATCCGCTCCCTATCCGCTGATAACCCTGCTGAACCACGCCTGGGACGCCCCGTCCACGCTGGCAACCATCGGTGTGATGGAAGCAGACGAGATCAAGGCCATCGCCGGGGAACGCTGGCACCCCTCGCTGCCAAATCGGATTCCCATCCGCATCAACAGGGCCGCGCTGGAATACGATCACATCTTCATCCTGGGGCCGACCTTCCCGCACGAAGTAGTCGGTTTTTCGGGGGGGGCCAAGTACCTGTTCCCCGGCATCTCCGGCGCGGAGATGATCAACGCCACTCACTGGCTGGGCGCGCTGGCCGGCGTGGTCGGGACGATTGGCGTCAAGGAAACGCCCGTGCGCGCCATGATCCACGCCGCGGCGAAACGACTCGCGACACCCGTCACCCTGATCGCTTTGACGGTTGAAGATCATGAGCTGAGTGGCCTTTTTATCGGCGACCAACTCACGGCTTGGAGTGAAGCGGCTGATCTGTCCGCCCAACGTCACATTCATTGGTGCGAGAAATCCTTCCAGCGCGTGCTCTCCTGCGCCCCGCCGATGTACGACGAATTGTGGACGGCCGCCAAAGCCATGTACAAACTCGAACCGGCGATGGCGGTCGGCGGCGAGGTGGTCATCTACGCCCCACACCTGGACGTGGTCAGCCGCGTGCATGGAAAATACATCTATGAGATTGGCTATCACATCCTGCCCTATTTTCTCGCCGATTGGGAACGTTTCAAGCGCGTCCCGCTGGGCGTACTGGCGCACAGCACCCACCTGCGCGGCTCGGGCGTGATGGAGAACGGCGTCGAAAAGCCGAATGTGCGCGTCACCCTCGCCAGCCAGATTTCCCCCGAAGACTGCGCCCGGCTCAACCTCGGTTATCTTGACCCGGCGACGGTCAATCCAAACGAGTGGAAAGGCCGCGAGGCCGAAGGGATTCTCTATGTCTCAAAGGCAGGGGAGATGTTGTATCGAGTCAGGTAGTTGAATTGATTAGGCGACGTTCTCTAACGTCGCCGGATGCGCTAGAGAGCGCATCCTAATCAGGAAAAGCAGGAGAGAACTATGACTTACAAAATCGGCATCGTCGGCCTGGGCGTGATGGGGCACAACCTGGCCTTGAACATGGAGCTCAACGGCTTCCCGGTGGCCGGCTACGATTTGGATGCCGCCAAGACCAAAGCCTTCCTCAAAGGCCCCGGCGCGGGCAAGAATATCATTGGCGTGGACTCGCCCGCCGCGCTGATGGCCGCGCTGGAGAAACCGCGCCGCATCCTGATGATGGTGCCGGCCGGCGCGCCAGTGGACAGCGCCATCGCCCACCTCAAACCTCACCTCGAGCCGGGCGACATCCTGATGGACGGCGGCAACTCGTTCTTTCTCGACACCGAGCGGCGCAACAAAGCCCTCGAGGCGGAGGGATTCAACTACATCGGCACAGGCGTATCGGGCGGGGAGGAGGGCGCGCTGTGGGGGCCGGCGATTATGCCGGGCGGACAGCGCCAGGCCTGGGAGGCCACTGCCCCCATTTTCCGCGCCATCGCCGCCAAAGCCGAGGACGGTCAGCCCTGCGTGGAGTACATCGGGCCGCGCGGCGCGGGGCATTACCTCAAGATGGTGCACAACGGCATCGAGTACGGCGACATGCAATTGATTGCCGAAATCTACGACATCCTGCATCGCGGGTTGGGGCTTTCGGCGCGGGAACTGCACGCCATTTTTGCCGAATGGAATCAGGGCGAACTGAAGTCATATTTGATTGAAATCACGGCGGACATTTTCGAGAAAATGGATGACGAGACGGGCCGCCCGCTGGTGGATTTGATCCTAGACGAGGCGCAGCAGAAAGGCACCGGCAAATGGGCCAGCCAGAACGCCCTGGATGTGGGCGCGCCCATCCCGACCATCAACGCGGCGGTGGAAAGCCGCATCCTCTCCGGCCTGAAAGCGCAGCGCGCGACAGCCAGCCGCGTTATTCGCGGACCCAGGCCTGAATACAAAGGCAACCGCGCCCGCCTGATTGACGCGGCGCGCCAGGCATTGTATGCCAGTAAAATCACATCCTATGCCCAGGGATTGGGACTGCTCAAGATTGCCTCGGAAGAATATCAATACAACCTCAACCTGGGTGAGATTGCCAAAATCTGGCGGGCGGGCTGCATCATCCGGGCGGGATTGCTTACAGACATCATGGCTGCTTATCAACGTGACCCAGCACTCGTCAACCTCCTGCTGGACGATACCTTCCGCGCCGCGGTAGAGAGCCGCCAGGAAGCCTGGCGTAGGGTGGTATGCGCGGCGGTGGAGATGGGCATACCCGTGCTGGCTTTGAGCGCCTCGCTGGCTTACTTCGACGCCTATCGCAGCGAGCGCCTGCCAGCTAATCTCACACAGGCCCAGCGCGATTACTTCGGCGCGCACACTTACCGGCGCGTGGACCGCGAGGGCACGTTCCACACGGAGTGGATTTAGTGTCACTGCGAGGCGGCGCTCTTCCGCCGAAGCAGTCCCCGCGCAGGCGTGGAGATTGCTTCGTCGCACCCTTGCCCAGCCCGCAAGGGCAGGGAAGAACGCTCCTCGCAATGACAGCCAAGGAGAGCAATCATGAAATATGGACTGAATATTCCACAGAACGGCGCGCTGGATTTCCTCTCGCTCGGCGCGCTGGTGCACCGCCTCGACCCGGGCATCGTCCCTTTCCGCAAGGCCAGCGAATGCCACATCCACGTCAGCGGCGGAGAGTTCAACTGCGCCGCGAATCTCTCGGACTGCTTCCGGCTGAAGACCGGCGTCGTCACCGCCATGGTGGACTATCCCATCGGCGATCTGATTGCTGAACGCGTGCGGGCGATGGGCGTCAAGTCGTTCTACAAGCAGTTCAAACACAACGGCGTCAATGGCCCGAACATGGCCACAGTTTACAGCGACCGCGGCTTTGGCGTCCGCCCTCCAGTGGTCTTTTACAACCGCTCCAACGAGGCGGCGGCGCAGCTCAAGCCAGGCGACTTCGACTGGAACGCTATCTTCTCCAGCGGCGTGCGCTGGTTCCACAGCGGCGGGATTTTCGCGGCGCTTTCCGAGACCACCGGTGAACTCATCATCGAAGGCATGCAAGCCGCCAAAGCCGCTGGCGCGGTCACATCCTTCGACCTGAACTACCGCGCCAAACTCTGGAACATCTGGGGCGGTCAGAAACGCGCCCAGTCGGTCATCCGACGCATCATCGCCAACGTGGACGTGCTGGTGGGCAACGAGGAGGATCTCCAGATGGGACTCGGCATCCCCGGTCCGGAAGCAGGCTCGAGGTCAAAACTAGATCCGGACGCGTTCCTGGGAATGATTGACCAAGTGGTGAAGAAGTTCCCGCAGATCAAAATCGTCGCCACCACCCTGCGCGAAGTCCACTCCACCAACCGGCATTCGTGGGGGGCGGTGGCCTGGATCAATGGGCAATCGTTTGTCTCCCCGACCTGCGAACTGGACGTGTACGACCGGGTCGGCGGCGGGGACGGGTTCGCCTCCGGCCTGTTCTACAGCCTGCTGACCGGCGAACCGGAGCAGGAAGCCGTCAACCTAGGCTGGGCGCACGGCGCGCTGCTGACCACCTTCCCCGGCGACACGACCATGGCGACAGTCGAGCAGGTACGCGCTTTTGCCAAAGGCGGCTCGGCGCGCATCCAACGGTAATGCAGACTCGTATGAAAATTTTCAGAAGGAGACCAATCATGGGCAAAATGAAAGCGTACGTTTTCAAGGATGTCGGCAAACTCGTGTTCGAGGAAAGACCCATCCCCCGCGTCAAGGAACCGGACGACGTACTGCTCAAGGTCAAGGCTGTGGGTATCTGCGGTTCGGACATCAAGATCATCGAGGGCAAGCATCACTTCAAGCCCGACACGGTGCTGGGCCACGAGTTCTGCGGCGAGGTGATCGAGGTCGGCACGCACGTCCACCACGTTAAGCTCGGCGACCGGGTGGCGATTGACAACAACATCCGCTGCGGCTTTTGCTCCTTCTGCCGTATGGGCCTGACCAGCCAGTGCGTCGAGATCAAAACCAGCGCCCTGGGCGTGATGCGCGACGGCGGCTACGCCGAGTATTGTCTCGTGCCGGAGAAGCAGTGTTTTACCCTGCCCGACGAAATTGACGACATCCTGGGCACACAGGTCGAGACTCTGGCGACGGTGGTCAACGGGATGAACACGCTTCTGATGCTGCCCTACGACTACGTGCTGATCCTGGGTTTCGGGCCGATCGGCTACCTGTTCGCCCAGTTCGCCAAAAACATCGCCGCCAAGGTTGCCGTGACCGAGATTGACCCTTTCCGCATCGGCGTGGCGCAGGAGTGCGGGCTGACGGTCTGGAATCCGCACGAGGACAATATCGAAAAGAAAATCACCAAGTTCACCTACGGGCGCAAAGCCGACATTGTCATCGAGGCGACCGGCAACGCGCTGGAGCAGGCGCTGACATGCGTGACGCCCGGCGGCAAGGTGCTGCCCTTCGGCATGGATTCGTCCATCAAAGCGACCATCGTACCGAATGAGATCACACGTTGGGCCACCAAGATCCTCGGCCTGTACCTCGGCCAGAACACGATGGTTCCGGCCATCCGCATCTACCAGGAGAAACGCCTCAACATGGGCCCGTTCTTCACCAAGGTCATCCCGTTCGACGAAGGCCTGGGCGCGTTCGATCTGCTGGGTCTGGACATGAAAACCCTGACGCACCATCCCAAGAGCGCGATGAAGATCGTGATGAAGTTGTAAGCCCTCACCCCCGGCCCCTCTCCTCGCGAAGCATCCCCGAAGGGGACAAAATGGGAGAGGGGAGAGAAAGGTCAACATGAAAAAAGTCAACATCGCCGTCATCGGCACGGGACGCATGGGCAGCGTCCACACCCGCAACATTGCCCGGCTCATCCCCGAAGCGAATCTGGTGGCGGTCTGCGACATCCGGCTGGAGGTGGCGCAGGCCGTAGCCGATGAACTCGGCATCCAGCGCGTGGTCAAGGATTACCACGAGCTGCTGGCCGACCCGAACATCGAAGCCATCCTGATCGCTACCAGCACGAATACACACGCTTTCATCATGAAAGACGTGGCCGCGGCGGGTAAGCATATCTTCTGCGAGAAACCGCTGGCGCTGAATCTGGCGGACATTGACAAGGCACTGGCGGGGGTCGCCGAGGCGGGAGTCAAGTTGCAGGTCGGGTTCAACCGCCGCTTCGACAAGAGTTTTCAAAAGGTGCGCGCTATCGTTGCCCCAGGTGAGATCGGGCGTCCTTGCATTCTGCGTATCACCGACCGCGATCCCGAGCTGCCCGCCATGGAATTCCTGCGCGTCTCGGGCGGGATGTTCCTCGACCAGACCATCCACGACTTCGATATGGCCCGTTTCCAAGTCGGTGAGATCGAGGAAGTCTACGCCATCGGCGGCGTATTGATTGAACCGGAACTGAAAGAGTTCGGCGACATCGATACGGATGTGGTCACGCTCAAGTTCGCCAACGGCGCAGTCGGTGCGATTGACAACAGCCGCCAGGCGGTCTATGGCTATGACCAGCGTCTGGAAGTGTTCTGCTCAAACGGCACTGCCATGGCGAACAATGAATTCGAGAACACCGCCGTAATGGGCAAGCCGGATGGCTTTCTTTCGGCCAAACTGCCGCATTTCTTCATGCAGCGTTACGCCCCCTGCTACGTGGATGAGGTACGCCAATTTATTGAGTGTGTTCGTGAAGACAAGCCGACCCCGACGACCGGGGCGGACGGCCGCGCCGCGGTGGTGCTCGGTCACGCCGCCTGGAAGTCACTGCACGAGAACCGGCCGGTTAAGGTGAGTGAGATTGGATGACCTGAATTGCATCCGCTGCGGGCTGTGCCTGGCTGTCTGCCCAACGTACCGCGAGATACTGAGCGAGACCGCCTCGCCGCGCGGACGGGCCGCGTTGGCGCGTAAAGGTCTAGAAGGCGAACTCGAACTCAGCCCTAACCTGTTCGAGCAAATGTATGCCTGTTTCGACTGCCTGGCCTGCAACGACATCTGCCCGGTCGGCATCCGCCCGGCGGACCTGGCTGTAGAGATGCGCGCCGTGCAGGAGCAACTCCGCCCGGCGGCGTGGAAGAAGACGCTGTTCGGCGGTCTCATCCCCAAACCAAGACGGATGGAATTTGCAACCCTGCCGCTGCGCCTGTACGAGAAATTGGGCCTCCGCCGCCTGGTTTACGCGCTGGGGCTGCGGAATTTGCTGCCGCGCCAGTTGCGTGACATGGAATCCATGCTGCCTCACCTGCCCCAGCGCCCGCTGCGACAGGCCTTGCCGGAGATCACCGAAGCCAATGGCAAGACCCGCTACCGCGTCGGCTTTTTCCTCGGCTGCGCGCAGAGCCTGCTGTTCGCCGAAGAGAGCGCGGCGACCCTGCGCGTGCTGGCGCGCAACGGCTGCACGGTCGTCACGCCCAAGGCGACTGTCTGCTGCGGGATGCCGGCCCTGGGTTACGGGCGGTCGGATTTAGCGCAGGAACAGGCGCGCCACAACATCGAACTTTTCGAGCGGGCGCAGGTCGAAGTCAACGTCACCGACTGCGCCACCTGCGGCTCCACACTGAAGGATTACGGTCACCTGTTGGCGGATGACAACAAATGGGCGGCGCGGGCGGCGGCGTTCAGTTCCCGGGTCCGCGACGTGAGCGAGTTTCTGATGTCCATCCCGCTCGAAAAACCGCAGGGACGGGTCGAGGCGCGCGTCACCTACCACGACCCGTGTCACCTGCGCCGCGGGCAGGGCGTGTGGCAGCAGCCGCGTGCGCTGTTACAGATGATTGACGGCCTCGAATTCGTCGAATTGCCCGAAGCGGATTGGTGCTGCGGCTCGGCCGGCAGCCAACTGATCACGCATTACGAGACTTCGCTCAAAGTGCTGAAGCGCAAGACCGACAATCTCGCCAGCACGCAGGCCGACTACATCGCCTCCGGCTGCCCCGGCTGCCAGATGCAGTTGAACCTCGGCGTGCGGCGGCAGGGGCTGGACGTGCAGGTTGTGCATCCCATTGCACTGCTGGATCGCGCTTATCGCCAGGAGTCCGAAGTCTCCCGACTTCGGCGAAATCAGGAGATTTCGCACTCCACCGCAAAGAGGAAAAATGATGGATAAGAACATCCTCGCACAGCTTGAAAAAATTACCGGCAAAGACGGCGTCCTGTCCACGCCCGAAGACCTGGCCGTCTACAGTTACGATGGCACCTTCGCGGAGCATCGCCCGGACGCCGTCGTCCTGCCGCGCACCACCGGGCAGGTCAGCCAGATTGTGCGGCTGGCTGCCCGTGAACGTATCCCGGTGGTGACGCGCGGCATGGGGTCGGGACTGGCCGCCGCCTCGGTCCCCTTCCAGGGCGGGATTGCGCTGACGATGACGCGCATGAACCGCATTTTGGAAATTGACGAAGCGAACGCCGCCGCCCACGTCGAGGCGGGCGTCGTCACCGCGGACCTGCAAGCGGCTGTGGAAAAACTGGGGCTGTTCTATCCCCCTGACCCTGCCAGCATCCGCCATTCGACCATCGGCGGGAACATCGCCTGCAACGCTGGCGGCCCGCGCTGCCTGAAATACGGCGTGACCGGCGACTACGTGCTGGGGCTGACCGTCGTCCTGGCGGACGGGCGCATCCTGCACACCGGAGGCAAGTGCATCAAGGACGTGGTCGGCTACGATTTGAAAGCCCTGTTCACCGGCTCGGAGGGGACGCTGGGCGTCATCACCGAAGCCCTGCTGCGCCTGACCGCCAGACCGGAATTCGCCCGCACGGCGCTGGTCGAATTCCCTTCCGTGGAGGACGCCTCTCAAACGGTCAACACCATCCTGAGAGCCGGCGTGGTCCCGGCTGCGCTGGAACTGATGGACGAGACCGCCATCGCCTGCATCGAGGCGGCCATGCACCTCGGCCTGCCGCTGGACGTGGAAGCCATTCTGCTCATCGAAACCGACGGCTCTGACGAGGCGGCTGTGCTGCGCGAGATGGAAGCCGTCGCCGAAATTTGCCGCGCCCGGGGGGCGCGTCAGGTCAAGGTTGCCGCGGATGAGACCGAGCGCGCCAGCCTGTGGCGGGCGCGGCGTTCTCTCTCGCCATCGCTGGCGCGCAAAGCCCCCAATAAACTTGGCGAAGACATCACCGTGCCGCGCAGCGCCATCGCCGAAACCGTGCGCCGACTCAAGGCCATCAGCGCCAAACGCGGGCTGCCCATCGTCATCTACGGCCACGCCGGGGATGGCAACCTGCATCCCACCCTCCTGTTCGATAAACGTGACCCTGGTCAGTGGGCGAAGGTCGAGCAGATGGCCGCCGAGGAGTTCGCCCTGGCCTTGGAATTGGGCGGGACGCTCTCGGGCGAGCATGGCGTCGGGACGCTGAAGCGTCCGTACATGGCACAGGCCCTCGGTCCGGTTTCGATAGAGATCCAGAAACGCATCAAGGCCGCACTGGACCCGCTCAATATTCTGAACCCGGGGAAGGTGTTTCCTGATTAATCCAACGGAGTCCGACGTCTCCCGACGTCGGACCGAAATCTGGAGATTTCGGACTCCAGTCTTAAAAGGAGCAATAAAATGTCAAACACACCAAAAGGATTTCTCCCCACCAACCAGCCTGATCTGTTCTTCGAGAACAACGCCATCGGGCGGCTGAAAAAAGAAGTATGGGACGCAAGCGATGAGCAGATTGATACCATCCTTGCCGACTACGGCATCCCCTCGCCGGTGGAATGGGCCAAGTCCGGGTCGTACATCCAGACCACGACCCGCTGGCAGGTGGAAAAGAACCGCAAGAAGAATGACGTGGTCTTCATCCCGGTCGGAAGCACCGAACTGCACGGCCAGCACCTGCCCTCCGCCGCCGATACGCTCTACGTCAGCGCCATCTGCGAGGGCGTGCGCCGCTTCACCGCCAAGCGCGGCGCGCCGGTCAACCTGGCGCTGCCCCCGCTGATGTATGGCGGTCACCCGTACCACCACATGGGCATGCCCGGCACGGTGGTCGTCCGCGAGCATGTGGTGCGCGAGATGATGATTGACGTGATGCTCGGCCTGTGGAACGACGGTTTCCGCAAACAGTTGATCGTCAACAACCACGGCCAGTTGTGGATGCTCGAGTCAGCAGTGCAAGAGTTCATGAAGCGTTATCAACTGCCGGGCATCTTCCGCGTGATTGACTGGCACCGCGGCGTACGCGAGTTCTTCCGCCCGGTCGAGCGCGGCGGACAGATGAGCACCAACTTCGTCCACGCCGACGAGTCCGAGACCTCGCTCAGCCTGCTGCTGCACCCTGAAATGGTGGATATGAACTACGCGGTGGACACCGAGGGCAAGTCCTACCTGCCCGAGGGCCACTTCGACAAGTCGGTTGACCCGTTTGGCCGCCCCAGCCGCTGGTCGGAGGGCGAAGGTCACTTCACCATCGAGATCGCTGCCACGCCCGAGGGGGTGGTCGGCAAGGCCAAATCCGGCGCGGCGCAGAAGGCCAAGCGCCCCATGGCTGCCATCCTGAAGTACCTGACCCTGTGGCATGACGATGTGCTCGAAGCTTTCCCGGCCGGGACGGTCCCGCCGGTGGAGGAAGTCACGCTGCGCACGGCGGAAGAGATGGAACCCTATCTGCGCGAGCCGCTCAGCCCGGGCTGGAAGCCGGTCTATGGCATCCCGCGCATCGGGCAGGGCACGGAAGTGTAAAGAAAAAACCTTTAACCACGAAGAACACGAAGGTCACGAAGAAAAAAACTTTGTGGCTCTTCCTTTGTGCTCCTTCGTGCCCTTTGTGTTGAATCTATTTATAAGGAGATGAAATTATGAAAGGCAAAATGCAAGGCGTGACATTGGTCGCGGACTGGGACCCCAAGCCCGGTTTCAAACTCGGCGCGAAGGATATTGAAGGCCGCCAAACGTACCTGGGCAGCCAGGTATGGCGCAACCCGCGGCTGGAGATCCGCGAGTACGACATCCCGTCACCTGGCCCGGAAGAAGTGCTGCTGGAAGTCAAAGCCTGCGGCATCTGCGGCTCGGATGTCCACATGGCGCAGGCGGATAAAGACGGCTATATCTTCTACCCCGGCCTGACCGGGTTCCCGTCCATCCTCGGGCACGAGTTCTCCGGCGTGGTGGTCGAAGCGGGCAAGAACGCCAGGGACAAACGCACCAACAAACCCTTTAAAGGCGGAGAGCCGGTCACATCCGAGGAAATGCTTTGGTGCGGACAATGCAAGCCCTGCGCCGATGGCCAGCCCAACCATTGCGAACAACTGAACGAAGTCGGCTTCAACGTCAACGGGGCGTACACCAAGTACATCGTCCTGCCCTCCCGCACGCTGTGGAGCCTGGAACCGCTGCGCAAGAACTACAAGGAAGAGGAAATCTTCATCGCCGGCAGCCTGGTCGAACCGACCTGCGTGGCCTACAACGCCGTCATCGAACGCGGCGGCGGCATCCGCCCCGGCGACCGGGTCGTCATCCTGGGCGGCGGACCGGTTGGGATCGCGGCCTGCGCCATCCTCAAGCGCGCTGGCGCCTCCCAGGTCATCATCTCCGAAACCCAGCCGGAACGCGCCGACATGGCTTTGAAACTGGGCGCTGACTACCACGTCAATCCATCCAAGGAAGATTTCGCTGAGCGCGTGCTCGAAATCACCGGAGGCATGGGTGCGGACATGTTCATGGAAGCCACCGGCCTGCCGGCGGTCGTCTATCCCGGCATCGAGAAGGTCATTTGGGAAGGCCGCACCTTGTTAAGCACAGTGGTCGTCACCGCCCGCGCCGAAGCCAGGATGCAGGTTGCTGGCGAAGTGCTCCAGGTGCGCAAGGCGCGCATCGTCGGCGCACAAGGCCATTCCGGACACGGCAACTTCCCGCGCGTCATCGAGTGCATGGCCACCGGCATGGATATGACGCGCATGAGCACCAAGAAGGTCAGCCTGGAACAACTGCCCGAGAACATCCTCAAACTACAGACCGACCGATCTGAGTGCAAGATCACGTATATTGCGCGGTAAAGTTATGTGACAGTCACCTTTAAGGTGACTGTCACATAAGGATACTAAATGAACCTCTCCATTGTTCTCTCCACCCAACCCGCCCAGTTCCAGGCCGTCACCTTCAAAGGCGACCTGGAAACGAACCTGGCGCGCATCGCCGCCCTCGGCTATGACGGCGTCGAACTGGCCATTCGCGACCCCAAACTGGTTGACCCGGACGATCTGGAGCGGCTTGTCCGCAAGCACAGCTTGAATGTGCCCGCGATCGGTACAGGTCAAGCCTGGGGCGAGGAAGGCCTGTCGTTCACCGACCCAAACCCCGAGGTGCGCCGCGCCGCCATCGAGCGGATCAAAGCCCACGTCCCGGTCGCAGCCCGCTTCGGGGCGGTCATCATCATCGGGTTGATTCGCGGCATCCTCAAACCGGGTGTGGACCAGGCACAGGCAATGGACTGGTTGGTGGAGGCCTTACGCGATTGCAGCGTCGTTGCCCGTCCGCATGGAGTCCACCTCGCGCTGGAGCCGATCAACCGCTACGAAACGACGCTCATCAACACCGCCGCCCAGGGTCTGGAATTGATCGAGCGTGTTGGCGCGGACAATTTCGGCCTGCTGCTGGACACCTTCCACATGAACATCGAGGAGCCGGTGATCGAGGAGAGTATCCGTCTCTGCGGAGATCGCATATTTCACTTTCATGTGGCCGATTCCAATAGATGGTATCCCGGCGCGGGGCATCTGGATTTCAAGTCCATTTTGGGGGCGCTCTTCGCAACCGGTTATTCGGGCTGGGTTTCGGGTGAGTTCCTGCCGAAGCCGGATGCCGAGACAGCGGCCAGGCAAAACATCGCCTGCCTGCGCCAGATTTAGGTAAAAACCGGCTTTTTGGGCAGAAATTCGCGAAAGTCATTTTAATTTCAGCGGATGGTCAGATTCAATGTTATACTAAATAACAAGCAAGTTCAGGCACACGGAGGGCTGTTGTGAGCAAGAAGGATTTGACTGGTCAGAACCTGGGACGCTACCACATCATTGAGCCGCTTGGACAGGGCGGCATGGCCTCCGTTTATAAAGCCTATGATACCAGCCTCGAGCGAAACGTCGCCATCAAGATCATTCGCGCGGATATGGAAGAGGGCAACGAAGGCGAATTCCTCAAGCGCTTTCAGCGCGAAGCCCGCGCGCTGGCACAGCTCGACCACCCTTACATTCTCAAAGTGCTGGATTACGGCGAACAGGACGGCGTGCCCTACCTGGTGATGCCCTTCGTCCCCAGCGGCACGCTCAAGCAGAAGATGGGCACCGCCATGCCCTACCAGCAGGCCGCCGCCTTGCTCGCCCCCATCGCCCGCGCACTGGAATATGCCCACGAACAGAAGATCATCCACCGCGACGTAAAACCTGCCAACATCCTCATGAGCCAGTCCGGCGCGCCGCTGCTCTCCGATTTCGGCATTGCCAAGATCATCGCCGGAAGCGGCTCCACCCAGCTCACCGTCGCCGGTGTGGGCATCGGCACCCCCGACTACATGGCTCCCGAACAGTGGATGGGCGCCGCTGACCCCGGCACCGATATTTACTCGCTCGGAGTC
>MNXK01000149.1 GCA_001872165.1 Anaerolineae bacterium CG2_30_58_95 | reverse complement strand
CCCCATGAAGACGATGGCGCAGGACATCCGCGCCAGCAGCGTGCCGGTGGTGGTCTACGTCAGCCCGCGCGGCGCGTGGGCCGCCTCCGCTGGGACGGTCATCACGCTGGCGGGACACGCCGCGGCCATGGCCCCCGAAACGGCCATCGGCGCGGCCAGCCCGGTCGGCGGCCAGGGTGAAAACCTGGCGTCCACCGAAGAGACCAAGACCAAAGAGGCGATGAAGGCGCTGGTTCGTTCGTACACCGAACGACGCCGCCCGGAGGCGGTGGCGCTGGCCGAAGAGACCATCGAATCGGCCAAGGCCGCCTCGGCCACCGAAGCCCTCCGGGTTGGTCTGGTGGATTTTATTGCGAACGATCTTGAAGACCTGTTAAATCAACTGGACGGCTACACTGTCCAGATGGCCTCCGGCCCGCGCACACTGCACACCGCGGGCGCGATTACCGAAGAAGTCCCTATGTCGCTCATCGAGCAACTGCTGGAGATACTGACCAACCCCAACATTGTCTTCCTGCTCTTGAGCATTGGCGTGCAGGCCATCTTCATCGAACTTTCCAGCCCGGGTGGATGGGTGTCCGGCTTCCTCGGCGCAGTCTGCCTGGCGCTGGCGGCCTATGGGATGGGCGTCCTCTCCGTCAACTGGTTCGGCCTGGTTTTCCTCATCATTGCCTTCGTGCTCTTCATCGTGGACATCAAAGCTCCCACGCACGGCGCGCTGACCACGGCCGGCATCGGCTCGTTCATCGTCGGCGCGCTGGTGCTGTTCAACTCACCCGGCACGCCCCAGTTCCAGCGCGTCTCGCTCCCGCTGGTCATCCTGGTCGGCATCCTCACCGGCCTCCTGTTCGCCGTCATCATCGGATTCGCCCTGCGGGCGCAGAAACGCCCGGTCATTACCGGACAGGAAGGCATGCGTGGTCAGACCGGCATCGCCCGCACAGACATTGACCCAACCGGCCAGGTTCAGGCGGGGAGCGAGCTGTGGACGGCGGAACTGGCTCAAGGTTGTAAAGCGATCCGCCGCGGCGAGCGCGTCGAGGTGGTGACGGTCGAAGGGCTGCATCTGCGCGTCCGCAAGGCAGGAAAGTAACTGATTGCCCAAAACAACCAACTCTTGACGCCCCATCTTGATTTGACTAGAATGGGCATGAAACAGCCATCGAATTATTGTGAGCTTGAAGAGGCATCTATGGAAAACAAACCTAAAAGTGACGACTTCGGAACTTTCTTGGAAAGCGTCCAACGCTCGGAAAAGCGGGAAACTCCATCCAATATCCCGATGAGGATCATGACTGCTCTTTCGAGATTCGGGACTATGGATCTACTCAAATTGATGGCAGTCGTTGATATTCCACCGACCGAACTTTTAGAAGGTTTTATATCCTTGCAGGCCGCCGGGCTGGTCAGGATAGACGAGAGCGTGAAAAGGGGGGTCATCGAACTCACTGTCGAAGGCGTGCAAATGGCCCAGACCATCATCACCAGCGAAGAAGAACAGGCATAAGCCAGCATGGATGCGATACTGGAATGGCTGGCAGTGGGAATGATCGGAGCGGCGGTCGGCGCGGTGGAACTCATCTCCCGCTACAAAGACGAACCGGATAACGCCCTGAATTCCTGGCCGGCTGTCTTTTATCTGCTGATCAACGCCCTGGCCTCGGCGGGCGCGCTGGGCCTGATCCGGGTTTTCAATTGGGATTTCGGCGTCTCGGAAGCTGGTGCGGCGGGATGGACGCAAGTGATCCTGGCTGGTTTCGGCGCGATGGCCATCCTGCGCGCCTCATTGTTCACCGTCAAAGTGGGCGCAGAAAGCGTGCCAATCGGCCCCAGCCGATTTCTGGAAGCCCTGTTGATCGCCGTGGATCAGGGCGTGGACCGCAAACGGGCGCAGGGACGCTCGGCAGTGGTCAGCAAAGTAATGAGGGATATTTCATTCGAGAAAGCCTACCTGGCGCTGCCGAGCTACTGCCTGGCATTGATGCAGAACCTGCCCCAGGCCGAGCAGGAGCAATTCGCCCGCAAGATCAACCTGATCCGCAACGCCAAAATGAGCCCGCGCATCAAGTCGCTGCTGCTTGGCCTTGCGCTGATGAATGTGGTGGGGGAGGGAGTGCTGAAAGCGGCGGTCGAACATCTTGGCGAGGACCTCAAGCCGGCATCGCCTAACCCCAGCCCCGCCCGGAGATCCGATGCCCGCCCTCCCCACGCGTGACCGCCTCGGTCCCGAACAATTGAATACCGCCCCTCTGCGTCGCCCGGAGTGGATCAAAGTCCGCGCCCCGGCCGGCAAGACCTACCAACAGTTGCAGAGGCTGATGCGCGCCAAGTCGCTGCACACCGTGTGCGAGGAGGCCATGTGCCCCAACCTGGGCGAATGCTGGGGCGCGGGCACGGCCACCTTCCTGATGCTGGGCGACGTGTGCACGCGGACGTGCGGCTTCTGCGACATCAAGCACGGCAAGCCCGGCCTGCTGGACTGGGGCGAGGCCGAACGCGTGGCGCAGGCAGTCAAGGCGATGAACCTGAAGCACGCGGTCATCACCTCGGTCAACCGCGATGACCGGCGGGACGGCGGCGCGCCGATCTTTGCGATGGTCATCCGGCGCATCCGCGGACTGCTGCCGGGCTGTTCGGTGGAGGTGCTCATCCCGGATTTCAAAGGCTCGCTCGAAGCGCTGAAGATCGTGATGGAGGCCCGCCCGGAGATCCTCAATCACAACGTCGAGACCGTGCCGAGACTGTTCAAGCAGGTCCAGCCGCAGGATAACTACGCGTGGGCCGCGGCGACCCTGGGCAACGCCAAAAAGCTCGATCCCGAAGTGCTGACCAAATCGGGCATCATGGTCGGGCTGGGCGAGGAGATCGAGGAGGTCAAGGCGGTGATGCGCGACCAGCGCGCCTGGGGCGTGGACATCCTGACCATCGGCCAGTACCTCCAGCCGAGCAAGAAGCACTTGCCGATCGCACGCTACTACACGCTGGAAGAATTCAGCGAACTCAAACGATACGGGTTGGAGATCGGCTTCAAGTGGGTCGAGTCCGCGCCGCTGGTGAGGTCATCCTATCACGCCGCGCAGCAGGTGAGGGCGCTGTCCATTGTGCACCGGAAGTTGTATGGGGAAAGCAGCGGTTAGCTGTTGGCGGTTGGCTATTGGCGATTTCTCCCCAGGCGGACAATTAGTGGGAGAGACTCTACAAAGTTATATTCTTCCCGAACTCGTGCTATACTGATATTAATCTTTGGCAGCCCATAAGCCTTTTCACCCGCTAAATGGCGGGTGAATACATAGTTAGGCGGCTCTTGAAAATGAGGCAGCAACAATAACTGTCATCAATGATTGTATATGATTAACCAATTACTCTTGACCTTTATAAGCGCGATGATAGGCGGATTTGTCGGGATGATTTTCTCGCTATTCTTGCCGAGACTGATTTTTAACCCACGCATCAAGATTGTGGGGTTAGATTTTCACGGCCATGTTGTCAGATTAATAGTCGTCAACAAGGGCAGAACTGCTGCCACCGATGCAGTTGGACGAATGACAATTCGGCCCATTGGTCAGGGTGATATTATTGGGACTCGCGCTGAAATAATGAAAGCCCGGAAAACGGCATCACCCGACGATGATTGGCGAAAAACAGTAAACGCACACTTAAGGTCAGAAGACTGGCAATTGGGGATAGAGATGGAACATACCTTCTGGGCCGCATCGGGTAAAGCTCGTTTGAATATCAACCCAGAGTTGCCAGAGAGATTAGTTATAGCCTACTCAGAAGGGGCTTGGGTAGATATTCCATCCGAAGACACATACGTAAAACGAACAAGGCTTAAACTGAGCGAGTCCAAGATTTTCTATGGTGAAGTAGTAATTGGAGCAGCAAACTGCCGACTTTCAAAACCTTTTTACTTCCAAATAAGTCTTGGCCCTAATCAAATTGCAACCGTGGAACCCTACAAGGGCAAAATGCCGAAGAAGATATGAGAAAGCCGCCCAACACCGGCTCCAGTCGGACAGCGGCTCCGCCGCTCCGCGCAGGCGCGTTTTGCCAGAAATGGTGCATAATTGAGATAGAGTCTTGCCCGTCCCGCCGCTGCCGCTGAGCCAAACCGTTGAGTCAAGAGACCGGCCTATTCAGCCGGTCTCTTTGGATAATGGGGATGTGCAAGCCTCACGGCCCGACCGTCTGGGCCAGGAAATCGAGGATGGTCTGCATGGCGTCGGGTGTCAGCCCGGGGCGGAGCATCATATTGCCATGCTGACCGCCAGGGATCATGAAATCCTGGTAAGCCGGGTTGTCGGCAATCTCCGCCGATTCGCAAATGCCGAACTCCTGTTCATCGGCCAGGCACCAGACCGCGGTAGGCGGCTGGTTCTCGCCAAGAGTCTGGACCACTACGGGATAGGGGATATCCATGAAACTGCCGGGCGAGAGCGAGAGCGCGCCCTGGCAGGAGCCAGGCTCCTGCTCGTTCCCCAGGCGCAGCCATCCGGAGCGCCGTCCGCACCGATGCTGGAACCCATGGCGACGATCTTGGTCGGGTCTACGCCTTCCAGTTCAGTCGCCTTGAGCATGGCCGCCTGGGCGTCCAGCAGCAAGAGCTCCGGGGGCCAGTGTGCACAGCCAGCATTGGCCGGCGCGCAGTCGCGGAACGAGAAAATGAACACACCATACGAAACCCCCTCAGGGACGGGCGGGAACCAGGTCGGGTCCCACCACGATTCGCTGCCGGGATTGGGGAAGGGATTCTTCAGTCCGCGGTTCTGCAACCAGACGGCAATCTCGTACCAATCCGACATATCGCCGCCCACCCAGTGCATGAAGACGATCAGCGGCGCCGGGTTGACCGCTGCAGGGTAATAGTATCCACTCAATGTCTGCCCATCGGAGGTCTGGAAGGTGATCTCCCGCGGCTCCGGCGGCAGGGCTGGCGGCCCGGAAGGCGTGGGTGAGGGCGACGGGGTAGCGGTTGGTGGCGGTTGCGTTGCCGGCGGTTGCTCAGCGGGTGGTTCGCTGGCAGCCGGTGGAGTGCTCGTGCTCGCCGCCGTGGGTGTTTTGCCCAGATTACAGGCAGTCAGCAAGATTACGATGAACAATAAGGGAATGAAGAAACGACGAAACATGGGAGGCCTCCTTTCCTCTGCTGACATTATACTGATTTGAGGGGAAAAAGCAATCTCTCGCGAATCTGATGAGGCCGCATTTGTTCGTGGGAACCCTCGAAGCCGGGATACTTTCATCGCCAGTGTGATAAACTTGGCCTCTGCGATAAACCCCCGGCAGCCAGGGCTCCCACGCCCTGGAAGGACTACCAAAACAATCAACAAAGGAACCCCATGTGCGGCATTTTCGGCATTGTGACCCAAGACGAACAACCCCTCGGCCCCATCCTCATCGAAGCGGCCAGGCGGCTCACCTACCGCGGCTACGACTCG
>MNXK01000089.1:14439-16471 GCA_001872165.1 Anaerolineae bacterium CG2_30_58_95 | reverse complement strand
GGGATTATCGAGGCTGCGCTTTTCCCGTATGCTTTCCCAAAGATTTCCGGCAATGAAAGCCGCCCAGATGAGAAAAGCAAAGATAAAGGCCGTGTGCGTATTTGCCCATATCAGCAGGATGAGCGGGAATTGCCACAGCGGGACCTTTTCCCCTTTGGCCAGGCGCGCCAGGCGGGGGACGAGGAGCGCCATGAAAAGAAAGCTGAAGAGATGCGGGCGCGCCAGCCAGTGGATTGCGGTGAGGGCGGCTGTCCACAGGGTTAGCGGAACGGCGAGGAGCCTTGGGGTTTCCCGGCGGATCAATTCATGATAGATCAGTGTGAAAGTAACGGCGAGGACGAGCGCGGCGACGAGGACAACTCCGCTCAATTCGAGTGCTTTATAACCGGCTGCGTAAGCGACCTCTGCCAGCCAGGCGTATGGCGGCGCCAATTGATCTTTGGCCGTGTATAGAAAGAGTTCCTTGCTGGGAATGGTGAGCGTTCCCAGGATGATTTGCCCGGAGATGATATGTCTTCCCGGGTCGCCATCCCGGAACAGCCCCGCGCCGACTCGCAAGACAAAATAGAAGATGGTCACAAAGATCAAGTCTTGTAGGCGCGGGAGGAGATAATTTGCCAGGGAGGGGGTTTCTCTCTTCATGGGGTAATTTTACACGAAGATAACTGTTCGGCCATGGCGCTCACAGCAGGAAAAATGCACCAATATAAAAAAGTGCGACGAACTCTTGTGTGTTCGTCGCACTTTTTCAACTTTTTCAATTCACTATCTTGTCACTCGCCCAGGTAATCGCGCAGCTTCCGGCGAATGGTGGGGTGCCGCAAACGGCTGAGCGCTTGCGCCTCGATCTGGCGGACGCGCTCGCGCGTCACGCCCATCTTACGACCGACCTCTTCGAGCGTATAGGCCTGTCCATCCAGCAAGCCGTAGCGCAGTTGCAGGATGCGCACCTCGCGCGGCGGCAGGCCGTTCAGAACCTCGGTCAGGTGTTCGCGCAAGAGGTTATAGGTGGCGGTATCATCCGGCGGGGCAGCCTCGTCATCTTCGATGAAATCGCCAAGCACCGAGTCTTCCTCGTCATCGGTTGGCATTTCGAGCGAGAGCGGACGGCGCGCCACCTGGATCATGTTCTCGACCTTCTTGGGCGTAACTTCCAGGCCGTCGGCCAGTTCTTCGATTGAAGGATCGCGGCCCAAACGCTGGGTCAACTGGTGCTGGACACGCAAGAGCTTGTTGATCTGGTCGCCCATGTGGACTGGGACGCGAATGGTGCGGCCCTGGTCGGCGATGGCGCGTGTAACTGCCTGGCGGATCCACCAGGTGGCGTAGGTGCTGAATTTGTGCCCACGGCGATAGTCGAATTTCTTGGTGGCGCGGATCAGGCCGATGTTGCCTTCCTGGATCAGGTCGAGGAAAGGAACGCCGCGCCCCATGTACTTCTTGGCCACCGAGATGACCAGGCGTGAGTTGGCGGTGATGAGGTGTTCGCGGGCAGCCCAACCATCCTCGATCATGCGGCGCAGCTCCATGCGGCGGCGCGGGCTGACTTTGCCGCGCGCCAGTTCCGCGCGGGCCATGCGCCCGAGCTCGATACGCTTGGCCAGTTGCACCTCTTCGGTGGCGGTGAGCAGCGGCACCCGGCTGACCTCCTTCAGGTACAGGCCAATGGTATCATCGGTTTCTATGTTGGCGAGGTAGTCGTCCAATGAAAGTTCAGGCCCGACTTTCTCAGCAACTGCCAGCTCCTCTTCAGGAGGCTCGCCGGTAGGGGTCTCTTCCACAAAGGGGACACCCGCGCTCAAGAGGGCGGCAAAAGCCTCCTCCAATTGCACGACGTCCTGTTCGGCTTCCGGGAAGAAGTGCAGGATGTCGTCAATGGTGACGTAGGTCTTCTGCCGGCCCAATACGATCAGCCGTGCGATAGCCGAATATTCTTCTTCTTCCTCAATGATAAGTAAAGGGTTTTCCATCATTTTTTAAACTTACCAAACATTCCTTGTTCTCTTTTATAGTGGTTGCGCAGTCAGCAACC
>MNXK01000089.1:0-14431 GCA_001872165.1 Anaerolineae bacterium CG2_30_58_95 | reverse complement strand
ACCAAAGTGGTTGCGCAGTCAGCAACCAAAGTGGTTGCGCAGTCAGCAACCAAAGTGGTTGCGCAGTCAGCAACCATAGTTGCCTACCCTGGCCTAGCCCGCCACCGTTCGTGCCGCGAGCACGGCGGCACGCCGGTGCGAGACGGCAGGACAGGCTGGTTACCATTTACAGAATACTCTTTTTTGAGACAAAAATCAACACCCTATTTTGCTGTTTCGCATGTCATTCTCCCGAAGGACACACCTGCACTTGCAGCAGGTGCAAGTGTCGGGACGATCTGAGCGCCCCGACGCTCTTTCGGGGTGCGAAGCCTGCCCTGAGCCAGGCCGAAGGGAATCTCGCGTTTACGGTGTGGAGACCCTTCGGGCGCACAGAACGCGCCCTCAGGGTGACATAAGGAGCGTCTTTTTCTCGAACATTGCGCTGTAATACTAAAGGCTACTATTCTATGGCGTCGCTGTGGCAGGAATGGGTGTTTCTGTTATGGTAGCCGACTGCGCTACCATAATGGTAGCCGACTGCGCTACCATAATGGTAGCCGTGGCTACCATGACTGGAACAGGCGTCGGTGTTGCCTGGTATGGCGGGTTTTGTAGAAGCTTCACCACGGCATCCATCGAATATTGGCTGACGACGTAAACCTTATCATCAAGCTGGACGTAATACCCGCTGCTGGTCGGCGTGAGGGCGCCAACTTCCAGGACCTGCTGCCTGTTACCGGAAAACTCGAGCGAGATCGTGTACGCAGGCGGATTCAGGCCGATGACATCCGGCGACGGGGAAGTTTCCAGCGTCGTCACCACCTTGAGTGCAAAGAGCTGGGTCTCGGCTGCCTCGGCCTGGGATTGGTCGGCTGCGGCCAGTTCGGGCTGCGTGATGGTAGGCGACTGCCCTACCATGATCGCCCAATTGCCGGTCGCATCGCGTCCCATTTGGAGGCTGTTTCCCTGCGCGTCCGTAATGACGACTTTGGTCAGGGTGTCGTCCTCTTTGATTATCAGAAAGCTGGATTCTGTTGTCGTCGGCGTTGGCGTTGAGGTGGACGATTGTAGAGGGTGGGCTTTCAGGTAGAAATAAGCGCCAATAACCAACACCAGGACGGCCAGCAAAATCCACGTAGATCGCTTGATCATAAATTAGCCTTTTGACCTGCGGACCAGCCAGGAGGTAATACCGCCTCCGATGACCAGACCAGGCAGAACGATGACGAACATCAGCGCGATCAATCCCAGCGTCAGTGAGCTTGGCGGGTTCAGCGTCCGGGTAATTGGCTGCGGTGAGGTCAGGTTGAGCTGTTTTTCCTGACCGGCAGCCCAGTCAACGGCGTTGATGAGCATGTCGCCATTGGCGTATTGGCTGAAGAATTTATCGCTGGCGAAATCCGAGTCGCCAAAAACGACAATGCGGCTGATGCTCGTCGTATCTTCTGCGGAGGCGGCCAGCACGAGCGGCCCGGGCATGTCTACGTTGGCATCGTATCCGACCTGGCCGCTGCCCTGAAGGGTAGAAAAGTCGGTCTCGCCCCAGGAGGCTTGCGTGGTAGTGATCAACGGAACAGGCGGTATGGCTGCCTGGCTGTCAAGGGCAAGACTGCGCGCGGCAGGGAAGAAGGAAACCAGTCTTTGCAGTTTCTCGGTGATGGGATGGTTGCCATAACTGTCAGCTACGGCGTAGAGCGGCTGGTTAGAACTTGTGTCAATAACGACATCGTTGTCGAGGGCGATGCCCCATTTCGTAGAAAGATAGTCCGCCAGCGGGTCTGGCGAGTCGCCGAATTGGGTCGTAGGGATTGGATCCTCCATGACGACCAGCGCCCCGCCCCGGGTGACATAATCTCCCAGCAAGGTTGCTTCGTCAGCGGTGATTGGTTTTAGCGGGCCAGCAATGATGATCGCTTTGGCATCCTCTGGGATTTTGTGATCGGCGATCAGGTTCAGGGTCTGGACGGTGTAGTTCTTGGCCTCCAGCGCAGATTTGACCTGCGTATAGGCCTCCTCAGCAGATTGCTCGATGTCCCGTTCGCCGTGTCCGGTCAGGAAATAGATTACCCTTTGACCGGGGTTGATCAGGCGGATCAGCGCGGCGGTAATATCCTGTTCCGAAGCATAAGAGATGATCTCGTGCGCATCTCCCATTTGCAGGTAGATCTTCCCATCGCCGGAAATGCCGGCTTGCTGGGCGAGAACGGGGTTCTGGTCAGGGTCAACGAACGTATAGTCGAACTTCCCATTTGCATTGGCTTTGTAATTTTCCAATAGCTTGGAGGCAGTATCTGTCGGATATTGTGAGGTAAAGAATGCCGTGGCTTGAACCGGTGAAGTGAGCGATCTTAGAACTTCTATTGTTTCGGGCGCCAGGGAATTCGACTTGTCCTCGGTCAGGTCGAGCGGCGTCACCGGACTCTGGAATACGATCAGGTTGACAACCACCAGGATGCCGATGGAGGCGATTAGCATGATGATCGCGTTGCTGCCATAACGCGCCTGGCGGCCGGTCAGGAATTCGCGCACTCGCTGTGGATCGAGCAGGGCAAAGACAGCCAGTCCAAGGATAGCCACGCCCGCGCTGATCAGCAGGAACAGATCGAGTCGCCTGGCATTGAGAGGAAGGTATAGCCCTGCCGAAGCAAGCAGTTTGAACGCCAGTAATATCACTGTTGCCAACAGCGTGATCCCGGCGAGCCAAAGCCCGATGGGGGCAAATTGCCTGGCGGTGATCTTCTTTTTGGAGGTTTTTGACTTAGCCATTATCGCCACCTTCTCATTTCGACAGCGACCGTGCTCAACAGCAAACCTAGCACGGTCAGGCTGATTGGATAGACAACATCAGAGAGTGCAATTACGCCTCTCGTCATCGAACCGAAGCGGCCATTCAAATCCAGGTAGACGAAGAGGTCGTGGAAGACGCCGCTTGGGATGATGTAAGTCGGCAAACTAATGAGCCACCAAAAGATGAGCAGCACTGCAAGCGTTGCAAAGAAGGCGGCGAACTGGTTGCTGAAGAAGGACGACATTGCCGTTCCGAGCGCCAGATACAACGCGACCAGCAAGATAATGGCGATGTAGCTCGCGATCATGATGCCCTGGTCAATGCCTGGGCTGGTTAGTTTGTTGAGCACAATGGGGTAAACCAGGGTTATGGCTATGATGGTCAGGGTGAACAAGAAAGCGCCAAGCCATTTTCCGATCACCAGTTCTCCATCTCTTATGGGGGCGGTAAGCATGAGTTCGAGGGTGCCCATGCGCTGTTCGTCGGCCAGCAGGCGCATCGTCAGGGCTGGCGTCGCAAATAAGAATATCGTAGCCATCGGCCCGATGACGATGCTGATGTCGGGCGCAGTCGCCCCGTACATGAGCGCCTGGTTCGAAACGTAGTACAGTACTATAACGAAGTAGATTCCTACGATCAGAAGTACAGCCAAGGCTACAATGTAAGCGATTGGGCTGATGAAATAATGCCGGTATTCTCGGCGGGCGATTGTCCAAATATTGCGCATGGGATCACTTCTCCTTTGTGTTGTCGCGCGTCAGTTCCAGGAAGATCTCTTCCAGGCTCATCCCAACTGGACGCAGTTCCAGCAGATCGTACCCAGCCTTGATGACCGCCCGAGCCACCTGTGGACGCACATCCATGCCCGGCGCGAACTGGAATTCCACCGAGCCATCCGGTTGTGCTTTGACGTTCTGTACGCCCTCGATCTCGGCGATCTTCGGCGCGAGTTCGTCCGCATCTCCTTTGACGCGTAGAATAGAGCGTTCCGCGCCGACCAGCCGCGCCTGCAAATTCTCAGGCGAGTCCTCGACCACAATATGCCCTTTGTTGATGATGAGCACGCGGTCACATAGCGCTTGCGCTTCGGAAAGGATGTGTGTGGACAGCAGGACAGTCCGCTCTTTCCCGATCTCGCGGATAATTTTGCGCACTTCCACAACTTGAGCCGGGTCCAGGCCGATGGTGGGTTCGTCCAGGATCAGCACCTCGGGTTTGTGCAGCAGCGCCTGGGCCAGGCCGATCCGCTGGCGCATCCCCTTCGAGAGTGCGCCGACGTAACCCTCGGCGCGCTCTTCCATGCCGACCATCTCAAGGGCATCGTCTATCATATCTTCGGCGTTGGGAAGGTGGCGCAGGTCGGCCATGAACTTCAGATATTCGTAGACGGTCATGTCTGCGTACAGCGGCGCCGTTTCGGGCAAATAGCCCACGCGACGGCGCACCTCCAGCGATTCGGACACGATATCAAAACCGGCCACTTTGGCTGACCCGTAAGTGGGAGGCATGTAACCGGTCAGGATGCGCATCGTGGTCGTCTTGCCGGCGCCGTTCGGGCCAAGGAATCCGACAACTTCGCCTTGCCTGGCCTCGAAGGTCAGGTTTTCGATAGCCCGGCGCGTGCCATAATCTTTGGTGAGTCCATCAACACGTATCATTCGATCTCCTTTGCCCCCCCTCTGTCCTCCCATTTGCGCCGCCGAAAACCGGATTTGATAGATGCCTGAAGGTGCAAATGGGGGGAGGAAAGGGGGGGTGAATTTCAAGTGACGAAATAAACGGCACAACAGCCTGAGGCAGCAGTGCCGGAAGAGGACAACAACATCCAACCACGTAACACTATACAATAATTCGAGGGCGAAAGTCAAGTGGTTTGCAAAATTCTAATCAAATGCTAATCTTTTCAACAGTTTCTACAAGTTCATCCTTTTTTGGTGTTTCGATTTGTTTGACTTTTCAAAATGTATTTAGTAAAATTGAGCGAGGCGGCCCATACGCCAAGGCGTCTGGGTCGTTTCATTGAATAATCAGTAGATCACGAAAACGTAGTAACGACTTCCCTGGCCTAGCCCGCCAGGGCAGGCAGTCGTTCGGCCAAGAAGCGACTAACCCTTCCAGGGTGCTTCGCGAAGTCGCCACTACAGAGCCTTTTCGTGAAGTACTGATAATACTTGCTACAGGAGGATGCATGGATATACTTTGGCTCGGCAGCCGTCATGGGCTGAGCACATTCGAGCAGATCGCCATCCTGGGGGTGGTGCTGACTGCGTTCATCAGCCTGCTCTACGCCTGGCTGCTACGCGGCAACGTGCTCAAGAAGGACAAGGGCACTCAAAAAATGCAAGAAGTCTGGAATGCGATTCGCATTGGTGCAGATAGTTATTTAAGCCGCCAATTGCGAACCATTCTGCCCATAATCGGGGTACTGACGGTGGTGCTTTTCTTGAGCGTTTACATCGTACCCCCAACCAGTGAAGCCACAAACGAATTTGGCAAGAATGCCCAAATTATCGTCGCCGTTGGCCGGACGATCGCTTTTGTCATGGGCGCTTCGTTTTCCCTGCTTGTCGGTCAACTGGGCATGCGCATGGCCATTCAGGCCAATGTGCGCGCCGCCTCTGCCGCAAGGCGTGGTTTCAATGAATCGCTCTCCATTGCCTATTATGCCGGCACGATCACTGGCATGTTGACCGATGGCCTGGGTCTTTTTGGCGGTACGCTCATCTTTATCGTATTCGGTAAGGCGGCTCCGGATGCCCTGCTCGGCTTCGGCTTTGGCGGCACACTGCTGGCGTTATTCATGCGCGTCGGCGGCGGTATTTTTACCAAGGCCGCGGACGTCGGCGCGGACCTGGTGGGTAAGGTCGAGAAGGACATCCCCGAGGATGACCCGCGCAATGCGGCGGTCATTGCCGATCTGGTCGGCGACAACGTGGGTGACTGCGCCGGTATGGCGGCGGACATCTTCGAATCCTATGAGGTGACCATCGTCTCCGGCTTGATCCTGGGCCTGGCTCTCATGGCCGTTGACCCGACTCACAGCCTGAAATGGATCGTCTACCCCTTGATCATACGCGCCATTGGGGTGATCTCTTCTATCCTGGGTACTTTCACTGTGCCCATCTGGGTAAAATTCCCCATCAAGTTCATGCGCGCGCACGACGCCGAAGAAGCCATGTTCCGCTCTTATGAAGTGTCCAGCGTCAACACCGTCCTGTGGTCGTTCCTGCTGGCCATCTTATATTGCCATGACTGGCGCATGGCAATGTTGACTTCCATCGGCGTCGGGCTGGCGGTGGTATTCAACCCGCTGACCTCGTACTTCACTTCGACGAAAAAGCCGCCCGTCAAGGAAATTGTAGAGGCGACGAAGACCGGCCCGGCCACGACGATCCTGGCGGGTCTTTCCGTCGGGATGGAGTCGAGCGTGTGGGCGTTGGTCGTGATTGCCATCAGCTTCATCTTTGCTCTGATGCTGTACGGCGGCGAGGGACATGCCACTTATGTGCTCTACGCGGTCGCTATGATCGGCATCGGCATGTTGAGCCACACCGGCAACAACGTGGCCATGGACTCCTACGGTCCCATCTCGGATAATGCCAATGGCATCGGCGAGATGGCCTGGCATGATTTGAAGGACGAGGAAACCAGGAAAGCCCGCCAGATCATGGCCGACCTGGACGCGGTGGGCAACACCACCAAGGCCATCACCAAGGGCGTGGCGATTGCCTCGGCGGTCATTGCCGCGGTCAGCCTGTTCGCCTCGTACATCACCGATGTGGGACGCGTCCAACTGCAATTGGGAATGCCTGTGTTGGAATCCATCCGCGTCTCGGAGACGAAGGTGTTCGTCGGCCTACTGCTGGGCGGGGCGCTGCCGTGGTTGTTCTCCTCGCTGTCCATCCGCGCTGTCAGCCGTGCAGCCAGCCAGATCGTCGAGGAAGTGCGCCGGCAGTTCAAGATTCCCGGCATCATGGAAGGCACAGTCCAGCCTGATTATGCCCGGGTAGTTGGCATTTCCACCGCTTCGGCGCAGAAAGAGCTTGTCCCGCTGGCAGCCATCTCGGTGCTTATGCCGCTTGCCATCGGCTTGATCCTGCAAGTCGAAGCCCTGGGCGGCTTCCTGGCGGGCATCATCCTGAGCGGACAATTGCTGGCGGTGTATATGGCGAACGCCGGCGGCGCATGGGACAACGCCAAAAAAACCATCGAGGACGAGCCGCGCGACCTGGCTGCCAATACCGGCAAAGGCTCCGAGCGGCATAGGGCGGGCGTGGTCGGCGATACGGTCGGCGACCCGTTGAAGGATACGGCCGGGCCGGCCTTGAACCCGATGATCAAGGTGGTCAACCTGGTCAGCCTGCTGGCTGCGCCGGTCATCGTCAAGTACAGCGCGACAGAAGGCGGCGTAAGTGTGGGGGCTTTCATCGTGGCTGTCATTTTGCTGATCGGCGTCGGTTGGGCGATCCGGCGTTCGAAAGCGCCCACCAAGCCATTGGATGCCGCGTAAAAAGAAGCACCGTAAAATGAGAAGTGCCACGTACTTTGCAGGTACGTGGCACTTTTTTCAAAATTCTCTCGTAGAGCCTCTCGTGCCGAGCGGAGGGCGTTTTTTGCCTGTAGTCGAGGCACTGCTGCCCTTCGACTTCGCCGCCACGAACAGGCGGCTCCGCTCAGAGCGATCTGACCACCTCATGCACCTGCACCGGTTCAGTGCGCCCGCGGATCTCCACCGGCCCGATACTCCTCAGCTTGAAGTATCCCTGGATGGCCTTGTAGGTGAGCGGGCCAACGAACAGGCGATTGGGCCGCGCCAGCGCCTCCATCCGGGAGGCGACGTTCACCGTATCGCCCAGCACCGAAAGCTCGACCCGCTCTTGCGTGACCACGTAGCCGGCCATGACCGGGCCGGTATTCACTGCCACGCCGACTTTGATGGGGTTGCCTTCGTTGGCGTAGTTCTTCTCGAGCCGCTCCAGCATCTGCAAGCCTGCCTCTACGGCCCGCCTCTCTACATCCTTTCGAGCGCCGGAAATGCCAAAGACGGCCATCACCCCGTCCCCCAGGTACTTGTCAATCAGGCCGCCATGACCGAAGACGATGTTGGTCATATCCTGGTAGTAGCGGTTCAAGATGGCCCCGAAGCGCTGTGGCCCCAGCTTTTCAGCCAGGTGCGTGGAATCGGCGATATCAGCAAACAGGACGGTGGCCGTCTGCTCGCTCAGTTCGGGCAGGTTGCCGGTCTTGAGATAGCTATCCAGCATCGTGTGGGCGTCGGCGGGCGGCAGGAAGCGTTTGAGCAGTTGGTGGACTTTTTCCTGGTCTTGCAGCTTTTCGGACATGTGCACCCGCTCGATGGTCAGGGCGGCCAGGTGCGCCACCGCCACCGCCACGTGTAAATCGTTCTTGTCCAGCAAGCGGCCTTTGGATGAAGTGTTGTATAGATAGATGAGAGCCATCACCTGCTCGTTCAAGATGGCGGGTACGCAAACCAACGAGCGGATGTGCAGCATCCCCGCGCTTGGGCTGATATCCTGGGTCGTGCTGACCGTCAATTTGGGGATGAAGACCGCTTCGCGCTGCTGGATGGCGCGTTTTGCGTAAGTGGTTGGAAAACTCAGCCCGGCGAAATCCTTGAACTGGTGCGGCAGGAAAATCCCGCACTTTTCGACGCCCAGCGACCGCTGCATGAGCGCGGCGATCTCTCTCAGCGCCCCTTCGATGTCGAAGACCTTGTTCAGCCGGTCAATGATCTCGTAGAGCAGGATGGCGTGCCGGTCGAGCGACTCGAGAACCATGGCCTGGGAAATGGGGAGACTCTCGGTGATCGTGCTGACCTGTGTCTTCTCCACTGGGTGGGCCACGCGCATCTCGTGGAAACCGATGCGGATTGCGTCGTCCGGCCTCAGCACGTAGGGCTTGGAGGTGGGCAGCCGCTGGTGGTTGACGTAGGTGCCGTTGGTGCTGCCCAGGTCGATGATGACGACGTGGCGGCCAGGGGTGTCTAACTGGATTTCGGCGTGGACGCGTGAAACTTGGTTGTCGCTCAGAGCGATAGCGTTGCCAGCATCGCGGCCAATGCGCTGTACACCTGGCTTCAGGATGTATTCGCGCGGCTCAGAAACGGGGGAACGGACGGTGAGGATCCACATCATGAGAACTCTGCCGAACGGGTCGTACGTTGATTATAAATCCTTTCTTGCATGGGGCTATGAGTTTTCATCTTGACCACTCTGGGTAAAGGTCATTATTCCGAAGATGCACAGCGAAAACCCAAGACCTCCCAAGAATAATTTGGAACTGAGCGGTAACGTACGGTTGAACGCATCCACCACGCACTATTTTTCCATGGTCCTCCGCGCCAAGCCCGCTCACCAGGTGCATCCAGATTTTCCCGTCCATCAGTGGAATCATAGGGGTAGGGCTGGATGAGCGTACCGGTCCATTCCCACACATTACCAGACATATCCATCACCCCATAGGGGCTGGCGCCTGCGGGATAGTTTCCTACCGGTGATGTATCTGCGTAGCCATCATTGTAGAGTTCGTTGGCATAATCATAAGGACAATTAATATCGCAAAAGTTTGCCCGTTCTCCGCTCAATGGATCATTACCCCAGGGATATTTACGTCCATCCGTACTACGGGCGGCCTTCTCCCATTCCGCCTCGGTTGGCAGCCTTCTGCCAGTCCATTCGCAGTACGCCCGCGCCTTGTACCAAGTCACCCAGATGACCGGATAATTCGAATATTCCGGGTTACCAAAGTATTTTCCACGAGTATGTGACTCTGAATCGATGGGGGGTTGGCAAACGCCAGCGTCTACGCACAAAGCATATTGGCCGTTGGAGACCTCATATTTGTCTATCCAATATCCATCCAGGTACACTGTATTCACGGGAATTTCGGGATAGGAGCGACCCTCAAGCGTTCTTTTGGCATTTTCGTCATTCGACCCCATTATGAATTCGCCAGCGGGAACATACACTTGTACCATCTGGTCAACTTCGGAGATACGAGTTGAACCCATCGTCGGTTGCTCTGTTTCAACTAATGTGGGAACGATTGTTGCCTCAGGCGTATTTGTTGGGACTGATGTATTAGTTGCTGTTGGAGATAGCGTACTGATTGGTTCAAATGTTAAAGTAGGCTCCAGCTTTTGAGTAGCACAAGCACTCAAAATTGCCCCGAATATAGCAACAATTATCAACCACACAATTCCTTTTCTCATAGTTCCTTCCTCTTTACTTCCCGCTAAAAGTGATGGACTTTTAGCCAGTCATTAGTGCCGAATAGACATTCGGATGTTGCGATGCCAATAACAATGGCCTGGGTACTCAGTAGCCGAATGAGGTGAAAGCATACCCTGAGCTGCCGCATGGGTAAAAGAGCCGCCTCATCCCGCCAGTCCGGACAAATCGAGAGCCTTATCCGACCACGATTTTGCCTGTGCGGCGAGCAATATGCGCTGGCTCCTGTTTATGGCGGACGAATCCCAGGCTCGCTGCCAGAGGGCGATCAAGCGCTGCATTTCCACGAGTTCTGCGGCAGTCGTTATATCTGCATCAGCGGCTGTCCATTCGATCAAGTGTTTGGCCTCATCCAAAAGGTTTCCAACGATGGATTGATCCTTTGACTCTCTGGCGTTGGACGAGATTCTCCCTAATGTGGCAGAGAGATTTCCCAGGCGCACCGGCAACGCGTCTCGCAGGAAGCGCTGGCGAAGTTTTTCTCTGTCTATCATTGTACACCTCCGAGAATTCTGTGAGCGATCGCATCTACTTGTTGGCGTACCTTTTCATCCTGGATCAGGATATTCCGATTTCCCAATCTGGGCCGGATATTGATGAGCGACTCAAACTCGACCCGTCCTTCAGCCGGATACCAGTTCGCTCCCCATAGATCATCCTGCTCGCTACCCGCCTCAAGAAGCACTGTTTCGCAGTCGGCGTGCATCTCGCCGCCTCCGGCCAGTGTGTGCAAGCGGATATCTACAACAATCTTGACCATGCTCTTGTATTCCTGGAGCATTTCTTGCATTTGTGCGAGTGTCGCTTTTTCTTTCAGTAAATGGATCATCATTCCTCCGCGGGGACTCTACTCACCCAAATATTTTCTCTGCCACTCGAACAACTTGTTCAACGCCTCGATCGGTAGTTAGAGCGGGAGGAATTGGATGTGATTCGTGATTTCCTCTACTTCCCCCGCTTTTGCGATTATTTCCAGATCGCGAATGATCGTTCCAATCGAGCATCTCAATTGATGAGCATAAATCAAGCCGTAAAAAGGAGTACCTTTCCTCATGCGTTCGGCTGCCTCTGCCAGCAGGTCATCATCCTGTGTGAAGAGAATGCGTTTCAATTCATTGGCTCTATCAAGCAACCGTGTGTCATCGAGTTCGTCCGCGCCATCATCATGTGCAGTCAATACATCTATATCGCGCAGCCGCAGGCCATTTGTGATGGCTTTGGGCACGTGATGATCCATGTATAGCGCAAACGTCATGCAATCAACCCCTTAGCCCTGAGGCGTGCCATCAGTGGCGTTTCCCCAATTCCGCGGCGGAGTTTCTCTGTGGCTTCTAGGCGTGCTTCAATTTTTTTGTCGAGTTCTTCCCGATGATCCCAATAGTAGGCGAGTGCAGAATAAATTTGCCCCAGCGTCAAATGCGGAAACTGAAAATGAAGCTCCTCCGGACTCCAGCCGTAAGCGATATGCGCCAGGACGAGTTCGGTCACTTTCATATCCGTACCAGAGATCATCGGAATTCTGGCGTCGCTGAGCATGACATGTTCATAGCGGGTTTCGACTAACATGGTAGCCTCTCGTCTTTTCGGGTGCTTACATCAAGTATATCATTGCTTTTCCAGGTATTTTCTTTGCCATTCGAACAGCTTGTTCAACGCCTCGATTGGCGATAACGAATTCACATCAAGCAATTTAAGCTCATCCAGCAACGGACTGGTCTCCGGGAAGAGCGCGGCCTGCTGCGCGGCATGCGGGTTAATGTGCACCGCCTGGCCGGAGGATTTCTCCAGTTCGCGCATGATCTCGCTGGCGCGCTGGATGACCGGCCTCGGCAGCCCGGCCAGTTGCGCTACGTGGATGCCGTAAGAGCGGTCCGCGCCGCCTGGCACGATCTTGTGCAGGAAGACGACTTTGGCGTCCGCTTCGGTCACGGCCACGCTGTAATTGCGCACGCCTGGCAGTAGGTCCGCCAGTTGGGTCAGCTCGTGGTAGTGGGTGGCGAAGAGCGTCTTGGCGCGCAGTTGCGGGTGGTTGTGGATGTACTCGACCACCGCCCAGGCAATCGAGACGCCGTCGTAAGTGCTGGTGCCGCGCCCGATCTCGTCCAGGATGAGCAGCGACCTTTGCGTGGCGTGATGCAGGATGTTAGCCGCCTCGATCATCTCGACCATGAACGTGGACTGCCCGGCCTGGATCTCGTCCTGCGCGCCGATGCGGGTGAAGATGCGGTCCACCAGGCCGATCTTTGCAGAAGCCGCCGGGACGAACGACCCTATCTGCGCCATCAGCACGATCAGCGCCGCCTGCCGCAGGTACGTGGACTTGCCCGACATGTTCGGCCCGGTGATGACGCGCACGATTTCGCCCTTCTCGATGGTGACATCGTTGGGGACGAAGCGTTCGCCTTGCAATGTTTGCTCGACGACCGGATGGCGGCCTTCGCGGATGTCCAGCACGTCCTCCTCCCGGACCTCGGGCCGGCTGTAACCTCCCAGGGCAGCGGACTCGGCTAAGGCGGCGCGCACGTCCAGGTCGGCCAGCGCACGCGCCGTGTCCAGCAAGCGCGCCGCGGACTTTGCCAGCGTCGCGCAGACCTCGCGGAACAAGCGCAGCTCTATCTCGCGGATGCGTTCCTCGGCGTTCAGCACCAGAGTTTCGTATTCTTTCATCTCCGGCGTGATGTAGCGTTCGGCGTTGACCAGCGTCTGCTTGCGGATGTAATCCGGGGGTGCTTTGGCAACCTGTCCGTGAGAGATCTCGAGGTAATACCCAAATACTTTGTTGTAGCCCACCTTCAGGGATTTGATGCCGGTGCGCTGGCGCTCGACGTTTTCCAGGTTGTTGATCCATTCGCGGGCGTGACGGGAGGCCTCGATGACGCCATCCAGTTCAGCGGAGTAACCGGGGCGGAGGATGCCGGTATTTTGCAGCGTGGCGGGCGGGTCGTCGGCGATGGCGGATTGGAGGAGTGAGAGTTCTTCCTCGCATATATGGAAGTTAGGAGATAGGGGATAGGAGTTAGGAGGTAGGGTGGTAGGGGTATCTCCTATCCCCCTATCTCCTATCTCCCTATCTCCTATCCCCCTATCTCCTATCTTCTTATCTCCTATCCCCCTATCGCCTACCTTATCAAATATCCCTCGAATTATCGGTAACCTCACCAACGTCTCCCTCATCGCTACCAGATCGCGCGGCTGCGCGTGGCCGGAGAGGATGCGGTTGGTCAGGCGTTCCAGGTCGGCCAGCGGCTTCAGCGCGGCGCGCAGCTCGGCGCGCTTCAGCGAGTTCTCGAAGAAGAACGCCACCCCATCCTGTCGCAGGCAGATGCGATGGACATCCAGCAGCGGCTGGTTGACCCATTGGCGCAACAAGCGTTTGCCCATCGGTGTGACCGTCTGGTCGAGCACGCCGAGCAGCGAGCCTTTGCTCTCGCCGCGTAGGGTCTCGGTCAGTTCCAGGTTGCGACGGGTGGCGGCGTCCAGGGTCATGAACTCGGATAGGCTGTAAACGCGCAGGCCGGTCAGCAAATTGAGCGCCGCGCCCTCGGTCTCTTTGAGATATTGGATGATGGCGCCCGCGGCGCGCATGGCGAGCGGTAGATTTTTCAGCCCGAAGCCTTCCAGCGTGGAGGCGCCAAAATGGGATAAGAGGGTTTCCTGGCATTTGCCCGGCTCGAAGCGCCAGGCGACCCATGGCGTGACGTGCCCGGCGATACCATTGGGCAGAATGACATTATCGGGGTGGATGATCTCGGCCGGGCGCAGGCGGGCAATTTCAGCACGTAGGGGCGAGCCTGAAGGCTGCCCTTCCGCTGCCAGGTCGGCCGCCTCTATTTCGGTGGCGGCAAATTCGCCGGTGGTGATGTCCACGTAGGCGATTCCTGCCCTTTGTTGTCCGACGGTTGAACTGTCGGACAGCGAGGTGTCGAGTACCAGCGCGACGAGGTAATTATTGGCATCGCCGGGCAGCAGGCCGGGTTCGACGATCGTGCCGGGCGTGACCACGCGTACCACCTTGCGCGGGAAGATGCCTTTGGTGGGCTGGTCGCCAACCTGTTCGCAAATGGCGACGTGATAGCCCTTCTCGATCAGGCGCGACAGGTAATTTTCCACGGCGTGATAGGGGATGCCGGCCAGCGGGGCGCGCAGGCCCTTGCCAATCGGCCGCGAGGTCAGCACGATGTCCAGCTCGCGGGCCGCGGTCTCGGCGTCCTCGTCGAAGGTTTCGTAGAAGTCACCCAGGCGGAAGAACAGGATGGCGTCGGGATACTGGCGTTTGATTTCCAGATACTGCTGGCGGATGGGGGTCACGTCTTCGGTCATGAAACAAATTTTACTCTGATTCCAAGATTGTTGGGGTTGCTTGTTGTTGGCAAAATTGATATATAATCAAGCCACTATACTCTCACGAAAC
>MNXK01000075.1 GCA_001872165.1 Anaerolineae bacterium CG2_30_58_95 | reverse complement strand
AGTTTGTCAGTAGATTGAAGCTTTGCAGAGATAGTGAGCTGATGCCGTAAACGTTTTGCCTCGTGCCTGTGACCCTTACTTGAATAACAAATGCCCCAGCGCCACCGCCGCCAACGAAACAGTTTTGAGCTTGGCGCCCCATTGGGATGGCGCCCGCTCCTAGGCCTTTTTTGCCGCGCACAGGCCACGCACAAGATTTAGGACATCTTGTTCCGTGACGGCCACCACGATATCCCCGGCTTGCAGGATGGCATCACCATGTGGGATGATCGAGCGTCTGCCGCGCCGGATTGCGGCGATGATGCAATCGCGCGGCCATTGCACCTCACTCATGCGCGAACCATCGCAAAGAGAGCCTTTCTCGATACGAACTTCCACCGTGCTCAAGCCGCTCGATTCGCGAATACGCGCTTCGCTGCTGCGCAAGCGCATCTTCTCGCGATTGGTCACGCCGACATCATAGGCGCGCACGATATCGTTGCGCCGCACCATGCCGATCAAATGACGCGGATTATCGCGTTCCACCACTGGCAGCCGTGAGAGATCGCGCGGCGCCATGCGCCGCAAAGCCGCGCCGACCGTTTCATCTGGGAAGATCGAGACGACCCCTCGCGAGGCAATATCACCTACAGTTAGATTTTTATGGCCAGGGCTGCGCTCGAGCGCAGTGCGATAATCCTCCAGAGAGACAATGCCATAAAGATCGCCAATCTCGTCCAAGACGGGGAAGCCGTGCCGCCCGGTTTCGATGAACTTTTCCGCCAACACTGTGGTGGGTGTATCCATCGAGAGGGTGACCAAATCGCGAAGCATGACCTCCGACACGTGCACCGATTCCATCACGTCCACATCCCGTCCGCTGCGCAAACGGATGCCCCTGCGCGCCAGCTTGAGCGTGTAGATCGATTCACGATGCAAGCGCTCGGAAACCAGCATACTGATGATCACGGCGGCCATGAGCGGAATGATCAGGCGGTAATCGTCGGTCATCTCGAAAACGATCAAGATGGCCGTGAACGGTGCATGCGCTGCCCCAGCAAAGACTGCTGCCATTCCGACGATGGCGAACGCCCCAGGGCCGGCAGTCGCATCCGGGAACAGCTTCTCGACCAGATTTCCGAAGGCGCCGCCCAGCGCCGCGCCGGTGAACAAGGCGGGGGCGAACACACCGCCCGAGTTGCCCGAGCCAAGCGTCAGCGAGGTGGCTAATGGTTTTAGGAAAACAAGGGCAAGAAGCAAGGTGAATGAGAGTTTACCCAGCAGGGCGTCTTCGATTGTGGAAAAACCAGCGCCAAAGATGTGGGGGATATTGTTGATCAGCGGCAGCCCAAGCCGGCTTTCTCCTGCTGGAACCAAGCCCAGCCCTAACACGAGGGGATAGGAGAATCCCAAAATGCCCAAGAGCAATCCTCCGACAGCCGGTTTGAGCGCGTTGGGGAACTTCCACTCGTCGAAACGGTCCTCGAACCAATACAGGAGACGGATAAATCCCACAGCCGCAATAGCAGCCAACACGCCCAGCAAGGCATAAAGCAACACCTCCCAGGGCGTCTGTACGCCGTGACTGGGGATCGTAAATGCAGGCTGTGCGCCCAGGAAAATGCGCGCGATGGTGGAGGCCATCACGGCTGAGATGATTACATTACCCAGGTCTCCTAAATGGAATTCTCCCAGGATGATTTCCATGGAGAAAATCACACCGGCAATGGGCGCATTGAACGTGGCCGCGATACCGGCGGCCGCGCCGCAAGCCACCAGGTTGCGGATGCGGCCCTCGGAAAGCTTCAGCCATTGTCCGAGCGTCGAACCCAGCGCCGCGCCGATCTGAACGATTGGCCCCTCACGGCCGGCCGATCCGCCGCTGCCGATGCACAAGGCCGAAGCTGTGGCTTTCGCTACCACCACCACAGGGCGGATACGACCGCCACGCAAAGCAATCGCCTGCATGACTTCGGGGACGCCGTGCCCTTTCGCTTCCGGCGCGAGATAGGCGATGATGGGGCCTGCCAACAAGCCGCCCACCGCGGGAATAAGCAAGAACAGCCAGCGCCCGAGAGAACCCAAGATCTGTTCCCCGCCTTCGAAAAAGAGCTTCTGGATCAAGGCAATCAGCTTGATGAATCCGACTGCGCCCAGCCCGGTGCCTGCGCCGATGACTAATGCCGTGCCAATCAGGACGCCCGTATCCGATAAATGCAAACGGTCAAGGAGAGGAATGTGTAATCGTAATTTCATCTTTAGAACAGCCAATACCCCAGCGCCACGGCTGCCAGCGTAACGGTGATATTGTCCACATCTTTGAGCGGCAGGGATTCGACCAGCGTCCCGGCCAGGGCAATCAGGGTGATGGGGATGAGGGTGCCGGTAAAGGGTGCGGGAAAGACGCCGGCCAACACGAACATGCCTAAGATGAACGCCGCCAGCGCCCATCCGCCGATGAACATCCCCAGCGAGCCGGCCCAGGATTTATCCTTGTTCCAGGGCAGTTTCGGGGATTTGAGTCCGCGCCCCATGATCTCGGCCAGGCCGTCGCCGCCGCACATCAGCATCAGGGCGGTCATGCCGATGGGGGAATCCTTCCAATAGACCAGGGTCATGACGACGAAGACGATGCCGTAGAACAGCGGCCCGCGCAGGATCTCGCGCCGGTCGCCGGTGCGGGACATGGCCTTGACCGAGGCCTCGTCCTTCATCACTCCCAGGCCGACCAGCGCAAATTGGGCGGTGATGAGCAGCGGCACCAGCGCGGCCAGCCAGCGCGCATACCAGATTTCCGGGAACATCAGCCAGCACAGCACGAAGATCGGCCCGGTGCCGATGTGGATGAGCTTGCGGCTCAGGCGGCTCTCGATCCAGCCGCGCTGGGCGGCAAAGTCCATCAGGCGCAGTCAGGCGAGGGCGATGACAAAGGTGAGAACGAGGGCGAGAAAGGGATTCATGGGGGACTCCTCCGTAATATGGAATGGCTTATTTTACCCCACCCCGCAAGAACAAAGTCAGCAGGGAGGCGAGGATGACCAACCCGGCGGTCATTTGGAAGACGGGCGGGAAACCGCGGGCATCGGCCAGCGGGCCGCTGAGCAGCGTGCCTAAAGCGCCCGCCGAGAACATGAAGCCCAGCGTCAGGCCAGAAGCCAGGGCCATCCCGCCCTTGATCATCCGCTGGGCGAGCACCACGATGATGCTGTGCACCGCGCCGGTGAACATGCCCGAAAGAGGGACAAGCAAGTACAGCCACGGAGACCATCCCAGGATCGAAACCAGGAACAGCGGAATGCTGGCCAGCGCCAACATGCTCGTGGCGACGCGCTGCTTGCTGAAACGGTCGGCCAGGCTGCCGCCGATCACGTTCCCAAGGGCCGAGCCGCCCATGAATAGACCGGCAATGAGGCCGTAAACGGCGGCTGTCTTGCCCATGTCGCTGAGATATTTCGGCATGAAGGTGAGCATGTTCTGCTGCGCCCAGGCTTGCAGCGCGGCGATGAGCGCCAGCGCGACGAGGAAACTGCGGGCGACGGCCGGCCGGGACGTCTCCACCGCCTCGCTTTTTGGGGCTGGGGGTGCCACTCCGGATGTCTTCCGCAGCTGCCAGGCGGCGTTCAGGCCGATGGGCAGTGCGGGCGCGGCCAGGAAAAGCAATCCTGTCGGCCCGAAGAGGGTGAGGAGCGGGCCGCCGATGATCGGCCCGAAGGAGTAGCCGAACTGTCCGAAGAGAAAGAACCAGGAGGCGGCGGTCGTTTCGCGCCTCTCCAGGTGAGTCCGCCCGCGCAGCGTGGCTTGCATGACGCCGG
>MNXK01000010.1 GCA_001872165.1 Anaerolineae bacterium CG2_30_58_95 | reverse complement strand
ACGACCAGCAGCAGTTGCGCCGACCAGTAGTGCAGGTTGCGCACCAATCCGCCGTAAGGGACGAGGAAGGCCAGGGTCTGGATCGAGAGGGCGGCCGCGTCCGGCGTCGGGATGTAATAGAACATCTCCAGGGCGCCAGTGACCAGCAGGATCAGCATCAGAAAAACCGCCAACCCCCCAGCGGCCAGCGTATAGCGGAAGCGCGCTTGCCTGGCAGGGATGGTTGGCGGGTGGAGATGGTGAAAGAAAGAGGGGCGCATTTGTTCGTTTTATTCTTGTTCCAAATCCTGTTCTATCCCTTCGCGGTAGACCCTCAGCCATTCACGCGCCTCGGTTGCTTTTTCTTTTGGCACGAAGATCTGCACGCGCCCGAATCCATCCACGGTGACGGGATAGGCGTAGCGTCCGACCGATTCCTGGAAGAGCTGCACGCCAATGCCCTCGGCTTCCAGCAGGCTTTTGATGGCATCTGCTTCCATAAAACCGTAAACCTCAGCCAGCAATTCCCAAGTCAATTCATCCATTTCAGCTTCTCCAGGTTATTATGAACAAGATGGTGAACAGCGTGCTGACGATCAACTGGCGCAGTCCGATGCTGGTCGGTTTTACACCCAGCGCGGGGTGCGTCGCTCCCCAGAACGTCTCTGCCCACTGAAGCAGGTAGGGGACGAAAAGAAAACGCGGCAGGATGTTCAGAATGGAAATGGTCGAAACGGCTGCCAGGTTGAACGAGGTGTAAAGCAGCGCGCGGCCGGCCATCCTCCACTGTTCGCGGCGGGACGGGACTTCAGCCTGTTCGCGCTGCTCGAGCCGCAGATAGACGTGGACGATGGAGGCCGCGGATTGCATCCAGACCAGCAGCCACAGCTCCCAACCCAGCGGGTCGTAGGTCCCTTTCCCGATCCAGAAACCAGCCGGCGCGGCCAGGGCCAGGGCGCCGGAAGCGACGATTTCCACGCCCGGCTGGCGGCGTTCGGAACGCCGGGTCACCAGGTAGAGGTGCCAGGCAAAGACAATTAGCCCCGGTACGGACAAGTAAAGGATGTACACGAATCCATTGACGATCAAGCAGGACAGCGCGGCCAGGACGACCAGTCCGTAGATCACAATCCAGAAACGCGCCGCTGGCAAATCGTCTCGTGAGCGGCGGCCGGAGTAGGCCTTGACGGCGAGTGTGACCGGCTGCCGGAGCAGGAAGGCAGCCAGCGTTGCAATCACGAGATAGAGGGCTGGGAATGTGAATCTATCACCCGCGAATAAGCCGATGAGCAGCGGGCCGAGCATCAATACCCAAGAACCGTGATCCTGCGGCAGCGCGACATACCGGCGAAAGAAGTTGCGCAGCATGAACGGGATTATATCAGACCTGCTGAAACAGGCGACAACACACCTGTCATATAATAGCCGTATTGTCGTTATCTGTGTTTATCTCTTTCATCTGTGGTTGCTTCGATGAATAACGAGCCAATAACCGATCTGCTCGAACGCGCCATCGCGGCACGCGAATCCCTGTTCGATCCCCAGCATCAGGCCGCCTTTCGCCTGTTCAATGGCTTCTACGAGGGATTCCCATCCCTCGTCGTTGACCTGTTTGCGCGCACCGTCGTCTTACAGAACTATGCCGGTCCACCCGCTGAGGGCGATGCGGCTGTCGCTTCAGCCCAAAGAGTAGTCAGAGCTTGCTTTCCCTGGATCCAAGCCGTCATCCTGAAGACGCGGCATGGATTGACGCAGGATGCCAAACAGGGAAAGGTCATCTACGGGGAGAGCGTCGCTCGCCGTGTGCAGGAACACGGGGTGTGGTACGCCATTGACCTGATGATGAATCAGGACACCAGTCTCTACTTGGATACGCGGAATCTGCGCAAGTGGGCAATCGAAAATCTGAGGGATAAAACGGTCTTGAATACCTTTGCCTACACTGGCAGCCTGGGCGTGGCGGCGCGCGCCGGCGGAGCAGCCCGCGTCCTGCACCTCGACCGGAACAGGAGATTCCTCAACCTTGCGAAAGCCTCCTACAGCCTCAATGGTTTTCCGGTCGCGCGGGCGGATTTCCAGGCCGGGGATTTTTGGCCGCAGGCCAGCCGTCTGAAACGGAGCGGGGAACGTTTCGACTGCGTCTTTCTCGATCCGCCCTTCTTCTCGTCCACCAGCAAAGGGACTGTGGACCTGGCAAAGGACAGCGCGCGGCTGATCAACAAGCTGCGTCCGCTGGTCAACGACGGCGGGTATCTGGCAGCGGTGAACAACGCCCTGTTCCTGAGCGGAAAGGATTACATCGAAACGCTGGAATCGCTGTGCGCGGATGGCTATTTACAGATCGAGACGTTGATCCCCGTGCCGGAGGATTTTACCGGCTACCCAAACACGCGCCTCGGCAGCCCGCCGGTTGACCCCGCGCCTTTCAACCATGCCACCAAGATCGCGGTCTTGAGAGTACGGCATCATGGGCCTGCTGATCGGCGCCACGCCCATCTGCCCCGAGGACCTCTCGCCGAAGGTTCAAGGCGCTTTGCGCAGCGGCATCCTGGCGGTGGCGATCCTGGCCGTTCTGGTCAGCCTGTACGCCCTCTCGGCGGTCATCTACCGGACGGTTTTGGGCGGCATGACCATCAACCGCCTGACCATCCTCGGCTGGAACAGAATCAACATCGCCATCCTCGTCCTGCTGATCGTGCGGTTGTTCAAAGCGGGCCGTCCGGCCTGGGTCGAGAGTTTGCGCGCCACCTTTAGTTTGGCTACCAATGCTTACCTGATCTGGGCAGTTTTCCTGATCGTGGCTGTTCCGCTGCTATTCCGCTGACGACGGGCGAACCTATTCCCAATCCTCTGAAGGACGGCGACGCCTGCGCTTGATCTCACCCCTGTGCTTCTTTTCATCCACCCGGCCGGCCTTTGCACTCTGGCTCACCCGCGTCGCCTTGCGGACCCTGGGCCTGGTCGCGGCTTTCTGGATCATTTTCACCAGCCTTTGGACAGCGTCGGCGCGGTTCTGCTCCTGGCTGCGGTAGCGCCTGGCTGTGATGACCAGGATCCCGTCCTCGCTCACCCGTCTCCCTGCCAGCTTGACCAGGCGCGCCTTCACCTCCGCCGGCAGGGAGGGGGAGCCGTGCACGTCGAAGCGTAACTGCACCGCAGTCGAGACCTTGTTCACGTTCTGTCCGCCCGGCCCGGCGGCGCGCACGAACTCGAACTGAATCTCGCTCTCGTCGAGGGCGAGGGAAGGGGTGATCGCGATCATGGGGCAAGTATATCAGGTTGAAATCAGTGGAGGTGGTATAATCGCCTTACAATTTATCGTTCGATAGGAGAATCGTATGAATGACATTACCGTTTCCCAAAAATTTCAAGTGGTGATCCCGAAAAAAGCGCGTGAATCGCTTCGGGTTAAGCCCGGACAAAAATTTAGAGTGCTTGCCTACGACAATCAGTTGATTTTCATTCCAATTCGCCCCATAAAAGAAGCGCGCGGATCACTGAAAGGCATTGACACTAATGTCCAGCGTGAAGAAGAAGATCGCCTATGAACGTAGTGGACTCTTCTGGCTGGCTCGAATATTTTTCAGGTGAAGGAAACGTGGATTTCTTTGCGCCTGCGATTGAAGACACAGAGCATCTGCTTGTGCCGGTAATTTGCATTTATGAAGTGTTCAAGCGAGTAATGCAGCAACGCGGATTGACCACTGCCCGCGCCAATGTCAGCGATATGCACGAGGGCAAAATTATCGAACTCGACTCGTCACTGGCATTGAGCGCGGCGCATATTTCGATCGAGTTGAAGTTGGCCATGGCAGACAGCATCATCCTTGCCACTGCCCGCGCTTACAACGCTACACTATGGACGCAGGATGAACACTTCAAAGATATAGAAGG
>MNXK01000127.1 GCA_001872165.1 Anaerolineae bacterium CG2_30_58_95 | reverse complement strand
TGGACTGCGCCTCTTGCATTTCTTCGGATTTGATCTGCCGCGAGGCGTTGGCGATGTCCACTGTCCCGTTGAGCAGCGCGGCGATACCCGTCCCGGACCCGCCGCCGGTCACCGAAATACGAACATCCGGGTGCTCACTCTGATAGCGTTCCGCCCAGGCCAGCGCCAGGTTGACGATGGTGTCCGAGCCTTTGTTTTCGATGTAGGCAGCCGCGCTGGTCGGTTGGGTGGTCTGCGTACCAGACGGGCCGCAGGCTGCGAGGAAAACTAACAAAAAGGATATAGTGAGGCGGGGGAATTTCATCAGTCAAATTATAGCCGATTTAGCGCTGTCATTGCGAGGAGCACTTCAGCAGGCTCAGTGTAAACTCCGCGACGAAGCAATCCCCGGGTGTGAGGAGATTGCTTCGCCATAGAACGGCTCGCAATGACGCGTATGCGGTAAAATTGACCGCGTGGCTGCTGAAAATCCCATCTTCGTCATTCGAGAATTGAACTTCTATTACAGGGCGAAACTGGCCTTGAGCAAGATCAGCATGGAGGTCCTGCCGCGCAGGATCACGGCGCTGATCGGCCCTTCGGGCTGCGGCAAGTCAACTTTCTTGCGCTGCCTCAACCGGATGAACGACACCATCCCCGGCGCCCGCGCCGAGGGCCAGATCCTGCTCGATGGACAGGATATCAACGCCGAGGGCGTAGACGTGGTCACGCTGCGCCAGCGGGTGGGGATGGTCTTCCAGAAGCCAAATCCTTTCCCACAGTCGGTGTACGACAACGTTGCTTTCGGTCCGCGCGTGCTAGGGCTGGTCAAGAACAATGCGGAGCTGGACGAAACCGTCGAACGCAGCCTGCGCCAGGCTGCTCTGTGGGATGAGGTCAAGGATCAACTGAAACAGAACGCCCTGGGCTTCTCGCTCGGCCAGCAACAGCGGATATGTATTGCGCGTGTCCTGGCCGTCCAGCCGGAGGTGATCCTTTTCGATGAATCCACCTCCGCCCTCGACCCCATCGCCACCCTGCACATCGAAGAACTAATCAGCGAACTCAAGCAGAACTACACCATCGTCATCGTGACGCACAATATGCAGCAGGCGGCGCGCGTCTCGGATTTTACTGGCCTGTTCTGGCTGGGCGAGTTGGTTGAGTTCTCCCCCACTGACCGGATGTTCACCCGCCCGAAGGAAGAGTTGACCGAGGCTTATTTGACGGGCAGGATGGGTTAGAACAGTATCCAGTGTTCAGTTTTCAGTGAACAGTAGAAACGGGGGAACTACTATACAGCGTCCGTGGAGAAATACCCTTTATGGGTTGAGCCAGACGAAGGTGAAAACAATATCCGCGAAAACAGCCGACTCGGCAGCCTCATCAAACAACGGCGGCGGTGTGGAGTACATGCCCGGGTTCGTAGAATGCAGGATAAAGCTTAGGCTGACACACGCGTTCCCCTTGACGGTGGAGTACGCAGTCCAGGTGTGGATCTGCCCGGCGCCGGCATCTTCTCCGCCCTCAATCACCCAAGCCAACCCGTTGATAGTCACCTGCTGTGACTGGATGTAGCCGGGTGCATATCCCTGTGTCAGCGGGCTTGAGCAAGGATTTGCATTTTCCGCCACGTTCACTTCCAGGTATTTTTCCACCAGATTCGTGCCCGGCGCGAAAGGCAGGCCGTTGATGCGGGCGTAACCGTTTTCCTGGCTGAAGATTTGCCCTTCCTTGGGATACCGGAAGGTGAAACCGTATTGCTGATCCATATACGTCTGCCAGTCGGCCGGGACAGAGGCCGTCGGCGCAGGCGTAGGCTGCTCCGTGGCAGGCGTATCGAGAGGCATTACCGGCGTTGGAGACCCTCTCACCGCCAGCGGTGTAATTGCTGGCGAGGGCGCGGGCAGGTTGCAGCCCACCAGCCCGAGGGCCAGGGATAGCATCAGCATAATTTTGAAACACGATCGCATGACTACCTCCTCATTGGCATCCTAAGTGCCTATCCGATAAACCCCCGGACCGCGAACTTTAGTCCGCCATGCCAGGCAGACTGAAGTCTGCATTCCGTTATTCGGATAGGCTCTAAATTTCACGTCGTCATTTCTTCCAGGATGTGCGCCAGCTTCTCGGCCAGCATCGAACGGCTGAAGTGCGACTCCACGTAGCGCCGACCCTTCAGGCCCATCTCGCGGCTGCGAGCTGGGTCGCTGGCCAGGGTTCGGATGACGTTCGCCAGCGCAACCGGGTCGCCGGGTTGGGCGAAAATCCCGCACCCCGCCGCCTCGATCACCTCGCGGATGACGCCGTCAATCGCCAGCACCACTGGCCGCCCGGCCGCCATGTAGTCGAAGACTTTGTTTGGGTAAGTGGACTTGTATTCCTCGACGGGCTTGAGAATGGCGAGACAGGCATCCGCACCAGCCAGAGCGGCGGCCATCTCCGTCTTGGGGACGGGCGGGAGGAACAGAACATTGTTCAGTCCCATCGCGGCAGCCTGCGCTTGCAGATGCGGCTTTTCCTTCCCGTCGCCCAGGAAGACGATCCGGACCTGGGGCCTGTCAGCCAACAGACGAGCAGCTTCGAGCACCACGCCCAGATCGTTGGACAGTCCGTGCGCTCCAGCGTAGAGTACCACAAATTTATCGGCCAGCCGGTGCGAGGTCCGGAAGGCCGCGCCATTATCAGCCGGATCGAACATCTCGGGGTCGGCGCCGTTCGGGACGAGTTCCACACGCTTCGCCCCTCGACTTTTCACATGCATGATGAACCCCGGGCTGTTGACCATCACCCGGTCGGCGTGACGGTATAGAAAGCGCTCCAGCCACTCCGACAGATGGATGATGGTCTTGTTTGTCAGCACGCCGACAGCAATGGCAAAGGTCGGCCACAGGTCACGTACCTCGAACAGGAACGGGACGCCTTTGAGCCGCGCCAGCACCCAGGCCGTCCAGCCCTGGAAAATCGGCGGCGACGTGCCCCAAACCAGGTCCACGTTCTTCACGCCCAGCCCAACGACGAACGACGAAAGCATAAAGCTAAAGAACACGAACACGCGATGGACGAAGGACCTATGCAAGGCGTGGTAGGTGGCGGTGCGCAGGATACGCACCTCACCCTCCCCCGCCTTCGGCACCCCCTCCCTCTCCATCGCCTGCGATGGAGAGGGAGGGGGTTGGGGGGTGGGTGAGGTCTGCCCCGTCAAATAACTCACCGGGCTGGCGATGATCGTGACCCGGCGCCCGCGCTGGGCCAGGTAGCGCGCCAGTTCATAGTGACGCGTCCCGCCGGGTTCGTCGAGGGCCGCAAAGGCTTGGTGGATGAGGAGGATGTGCATAGTGCCAGTGATCAGTGATCAG
>MNXK01000043.1 GCA_001872165.1 Anaerolineae bacterium CG2_30_58_95 | reverse complement strand
TTAGCTTTTCTACCGTATTGATCTCGTGGTCTACCGCCCAGTCCAAAACCGACCACATTTTCGCCCAGGGGATATACTCCGAGCGCTGCTCGCTGGGCGACTTCTCTTGCTTCCGCCTCCGGTTGCGCTCCTCGCGGTAGAGAATGTAGGCCTTGGCGACCCTGGCGTGGCCGTTCTCGATCAATACCTTCTCAACTACGTCTTGGATTTCCTCGACGGAGGGGGGCTTGTTCCTCCCGAAGCGACTCTCTAGCAGCTCGACAACCTGATTGCTGAGGCTTTCGGCAATCGTCCGGTCCCGCCCGCCGACCGAAACCGCGGCGCGGAAGATGGCGTTTGTGATCCTATCCTGCACAAATGGGACGGTGGCCCCGTTGCGTTTTATTACGTATTTTATCTTTGCCATATTCATGCCTCAAGAACGAATTTGCCTTCTGACCAAACAGTATACACCGGAGCTGCTCACGATTCAACGCCCCTTGACAAAAGCAAGAGGGCGGTTAGAATGATGTTCACAATCGAGAGGTAAACAGCCCGTTTTATGAACACAGAAGTGACCAGCAGAACACTGCCTGAAGCAATCCTGGCCGCCATCCGCGCCGCCCTCGCCGAGGACATCGGCGCAGGCGACGCGACCACGAACAGCATCGTGCCGCCCGAGGCGACGATGTCTGGGCGCATCATCGCCAAGCAGGAGGGGATTGTCGCCGGGCTGGACGTGGCCGCGGCGACCTTTTCCCTGCTCGACCGGCGCGTCGAATTCCTGGCGCGCGTCGCGGAGGGGGCGCGCGTGGAAAACCGTCAGGTGCTGGCGCATCTCTCCGGGCCGGCGCGCGCCTTGCTGACCGCCGAACGTACCGCGCTCAATTTCCTGGGGCGCATGTCCGGCATTGCCACGCTGACGCGCCAGTTCGTGGAAGCCGTCGCCGGGACGCGGGCGGTCATCCTCGACACGCGCAAGACCGCGCCCGGTCTGCGCCTGGTGGACAAGCTGGCCGTGCAGCGCGGCGGCGGGCAAAACCATCGCGTCGGCCTGTATGATATGATTCTCATCAAAGATAACCACATTGACTTCGCCGGTTCGCTGGCGGAGGCCGTCAGCCGGGCACGCGGCGCGGGGAACGGCTTGCAGGTCGAAGTCGAGGCGCGCACGCTGGAAGACGTTCGCGCCGCGCTCGAGCTGGGCGTCGAACGCATCCTGCTCGATAATATGTCAACGGAAATGATGTCCGAGGTAGTCAGGATAACGAATGGCCGCGCAAAGCTCGAAGCCTCGGGCAACGTCACGCTGGAGAACGTCCGCAAGATTGCCGAAACCGGCGTGGATTTCATCTCGATTGGCGCGCTGACGCATTCGGCCAGGGTGTTCGATGTGAGTTTTGATTACATAAAATGATGTGGTGCGGGATGGTATCCCGCAATCAGTGATTCGGCGGAATGCCATTCCGCAATCAGTGATTCGGCGGAATGCCATTCCGCCCCACAAAGGTGAACATAATGAATCAACAAACCCAAACCATGTACGACAAAATGCGGGCGAAACTCGAAAAGGTGGTGCCGGATGTAGAGCTGCGTTACAAGGCCGGGCTGGCCGCGGAAATCCTCGAACTGAAGCGTGAGAAGAACGCCGTGATCCTGGGGCACAATTACATGGAACCGGCGCTGTATTACTCGATCCCCGATTTCGTCGGCGACTCGCTGGAACTCAGCCGCAAGGCGGCGCAGACGAATAAGGACATCATCGTCTTCTGCGGCGTGAAATTCATGGCCGAGACGGCCAAGATACTGAACCCGACCAAGACGGTGCTCCTGCCCTCCGAAAAGGCGGGCTGCTCATTGGCAGCCAGCATCACCGCCGCGGACGTGCGCGCGCTCAAGCGGAAGTTCCCCGGCGTGCCGGTGGTGAGTTATGTCAATACCTACGCGGATGTCAAAGCGGAGAGCGACATCTGTTGCACATCGTCCAATGCCATCGCGGTGGTGCAGTCACTCAAGAGCGACAGGGTCATCTTCCTACCAGACGAGTACCTGGGCGGAAACGTGGCGCGCGAACTGGGCTGGAATATCATCTTCCCCGAAATAAACTCTACCGCAAAGCACGCTAAGAACGCGAAGGAAGAAGAAGAATTAAATCTTAGCGACCTTAGCGGTCTTCGCGGTAAAACCATGATCGGCTGGCGCGGCCGCTGCGAGGTGCACGAGAAATTTACGGTGAAAGATATCAAGGCCGTGCGCCAGCAATTCCCAGAGGTGGTCATCCTGGCACACCCGGAGTGCAGCCCAGAGGTGGTGGCGGCCTCGGATTTCTCCGGCAGCACGGGCGCCATGATCCGCTACGTGGAGCAGAGCAAGGCGCCCCAGTACCTCCTGCTGACCGAGTGCGCCATGGGCGATAACATCGCGGCCGCCAATCCGGATAAGGAGATGCTGCGCCTATGCAGCGTCCGCTGCCCGCACATGAACCAGATCACCCTCGAGGATACCCTCGACGCCCTCAAGCTCGATCGCTATATCATCGAAGTGCCAGAAGAGATCCGTCAACGCGCCTATCAGGCCGTGGAACGTATGATCGCGATTGGGTAGACACCCTCACCCCCAACCCCTCTCCCATTTTGGGAGAGGGGCAAGGGGTGAGGGGAAAGGAAGTCAATGTCACAACCTGACGTACTCATCATCGGCAGTGGAATCGCCGGTGCGACCACCGCCTTGAGCCTGGCTCAGAACCCCAGGCTGGATATTACCCTGATCACACGCGATCCAGATCCGTGTGAATCGAACACGCGCTACGCCCAGGGCGGGATCATCGGCCGCGGGCCGGACGATAAAGCAGAACTCCTCGTCGCCGACATCCTGGCCGCAGGCGCGGGGGCCAGCTTGCCGAAAGCTGCTCGCATCCTGGCCCGAGAAGGTCCACCTCTGCTAAGAAAGATCTTGGTCGAGACGGCGGGCGTCAAATTCGACCGCGATCCGGACGGGCAGATCGCCTGGGGCCAGGAAGCAGCCCACTCGCGGCGACGCATCGCCCACGTCGGCGATATCACCGGCAAGGTCATCATCGAGGGCCTGATTGCCGCGCTGGAGCAATATCCCAACGTGCGGCTGGCGAAGAACCTGACCGCCGTAGACCTCATTACCTTTCCGCATCACTCGCGCGACTCATTAGCGGCCTACCAGCCGATCACCTGTCACGGCGCGTACGTTTTCGACCGGCAAGGTAGGACCATCCATCGTGTTCTTACCGCAGCCGTTGTGCTGGCAACCGGCGGGCTGGGGCGCATCTATCGCAACACGACCAACCCGCCCGGCGCGCGCGGGGATGGCCTGGCGATGGCCGCGCGGGCCGGGACGCGCATCATCAACGCCGAATACGTCCAATTCCATCCCACCGCACTGGCCGTCCCCGGTGCAGAAGGTTTCCTGATCAGCGAGGCGGTGCGCGGCGAGGGCGGTGTGCTGCTCACGCCCGAGGGGCGCGCCTTCATGGCCGATTATTCCCCAGAATGGAAAGACCTGGCGCCGCGCGACGTGGTCGCACGCGCCATCCATCATCAGATGGAAACACATGGCTACTCCCACGTTCTCCTGGATATTGCCTCACACCAGCCCGCTGAAAGGATCCGGGCACGCTTCCCGAACATCTACGCTACCTGCCGAAAGGGTGGGCTTGACATCACCCAGGAACCGATCCCGGTCATTCCAGCAGCACATTATTCCTGCGGCGGTGTGGCCGTGGACGAATGGGGTCGTACCAGCATCGGGAATCTGTATGCCATCGGCGAGGTCAGTTGCACCGGCCTGCACGGGGCAAACCGGCTGGGTTCGACCTCCTTGCTTGAGGGGCTGGTATGGGGTCACCGCACCGCGCAGTATATTGTCAAAACGCTCGACCGGAGGACGGCGGATGTTGTTCCCAGCCGTGCGGAGGTACCGCCCTGGGATGAGAGCGGCCTGACGGCCGACTCTGACCCGGCGCTCATCCAGGGCGATATGCAGACGATCCAAAACATCATGTGGCATTACGTTGGATTGGTGCGCAGCAGTGAGCGCCTATCGCGCGCCATCCGCGAACTGCGTCACATGCAGAACGAGATCGAAACCTTCTACCGGACGACCAAGTTGAGCGACGGTCTGATCGGCCTGCGCAACGCCGTCGAGGTGGCTTTGATCGTGGCCCAGGCCGCGCAGCATAACCGCCAGTCCCGCGGCTGCCACTTCCGGCAGGACGCGGTCCAGGTGGGAGATAGGTTGTTGTAAAGGCAACAAAGTAGGCCAGGCCGGAGTCGTCGCGCAGCACCCTTTAGGGAACCGGCACCATACACCTTATAAGGATGCTGCTCTCACCATTGAGCTACTGGCCCGAACAAAAACGCTCCCCACACCGGGGAGCGTCGCATTGTACAAACCGCGTTTGCTCAAAGCAAACCCGCCCGGCGCATGGGTCGGTCTCGCAGGGATATGCTTATCGGCGAAAGAAAAAGTTCCATGACAGGGATTATACTCCGGTTTTTATCTCGTCATCACTGACATCCATCTCAGCCATCTCGCCAGTGGCAATGTAGACCGTCCGTTCGCAGATGTTCGTCACGCGGTCGGCCATGCGCTCCAGGTTGTGTGCGGCCCAAAGCAGGTAGTTGGCGCGGTCAATGGTACGCGGGTCAGACATGACGAAAGTCATCAGCTCACGATAAACCTGGTTATACAGACCATCAACCTCGTCATCTTCCTCCGGGATCGCTTTTGCGGTCTCGGCATCCTCGTTGACGAAGGCCGTCAACGCCCGGTGGAGCATGCTGGAAGCGATTTGGGCCATACGAGGGATATCAATCAGCGGCTTGAGGAGCGGCTCATCGCCCATGCGGATGTTGACCGTAGCCATGCCCTTGGCATAATCGCCCATGCGCTCCAATTCAGCACTCACCTCGAGGATGGACGCCAGCAGGCGCAGGTCGTGCGCCATCGGCTGCTGCGTGGCGATCAGGATCATGACCTGGTTCTCGATGGCGAAGCGTTTTTCATTGATTTTGGCATCGCTAGCGTAAACGCGGCGCGCCGCATCCAGGTCACGCTTCTTCAACGCCTCCACTGCATCCAGGGTCTGCTGTTCGACCATGCTGCCCAGCAGAAGGAGTTCATCCTTGAGCTGCTGAATGTCATTTTCAAAGGTTTTGCGAAGCATAAGTACCTCGTTTCTTCGGTATCCCGATTGATGAATTAACCAAACCTTCCCTCAACGTAATCTTCCGTGCGCTTATTCTTCGGGTGAGTAAATATCTCTTTCCCTTCGGCGTATTCCACCAGTTCACCTTGTAAGAAGAAAGCG
>MNXK01000113.1 GCA_001872165.1 Anaerolineae bacterium CG2_30_58_95 | reverse complement strand
CCAAAAGTCAAGAAGCATCCTGACGGCATTGTAATTAAGGCTACTTGCCTGACAACCGAGGCCGTGATAAACTATTTACATGGTCACTCCGCTTCTGGTACTTACACAAGATGTCACTTTTGGGGAACTGGTTTCCCGCAGCCTGGAAGGGGAAAGCCGGTTCAGCGTACGCGTGTTTCGCCAGGTTGACGAGGCGGCCGCTTACGTCCGCAAGGAGAAGTGCTCGCTGACGTTCCTGGACCTCGACATTGCGGATGCGCTCGAGGCCGGTCGCGCCCTGTTGCAGGCCAACGCCGAGATGCGTTTTGTTTTCCTTTCAGCAGTTGACGCCGACCCGGCGCTGGATGAATTGAATCCCCGGGCGCACCTTACCAAGCCCTTTTATGTAAGAGACCTGCTGGAGTTGATGGATAAGTTGGCCCAGCCGCCTCGAGCCGCGACCCTGCGCCGGGCGCCCCAAAACGCTCCGGCTGCCCCGCCGGTAGCCAATCTCGAAATGCCCTGGCTCGCAGACGTGAACCGCGCCGCCCAGCATCTCACCCGGCTGACGCTCGAATCCTCGGCCCAGGCGGCCCTGATCAACCGCGGGAACGAGCTGTGGGCGTATGCCGGCCAACTGCCCCAGGCCGCCGCCCATGAGCTGGCGCGCATGGTGGCGCGTTATTGGGACAAGACCGAAGAGAGCGACCTGGTACGCTTCGTCCGCCTGGACTCGACCAAGGCCGAGCACATGTTGTTCGCCACGCGGCTGGCCGCCGGACTTGTCCTGGCGCTTGCCTTCGATGCCGAGACGCCGTTCAGCACCATCCGCACCCAGGCTGGACAGTTGGTCCATTCGCTCTCGTCCTCCCAGCCGGTAGGAGAGGAGATGAGCGATGAGGCTGTCGGCGCAGCGGGCGCCCTTCCGCCCCCGCCGCTGGAGGCTTACAAGCCGGAATCCGGCAAGGAGTCTCAGCTGGATTACGCCGGACCAGCCCCGGCGACGACCTCCGAGGTGGTTGCGGAGCCGGCGACGAAAATGGTAGCTGCTCCGCAAAGCCCAGTGGAAGCAGCTACCAAAACCCGCACCGGCAGACAGAAAGCAGTCCCCAAAACGGAGGAAAAACCTCCCGATGCGCAGGATGATACCCAGCCGCGCCTTCCCGCCGAGGAGGGCAGGAACATCGTCCTGGAGCCGGTCTCGGCCTCGGTCTACAACCTGACCTATGCCTGTCTGCTCATCCCGCGCTTCGCCCAGCATCACCTGACTGGCGACCTGGCGGAGCGTCTGTCCGAATGGATGCCAGAGATCTGCATCGCCTTCGGCTGGCGCCTGGAATTCATCTCGGTGCGCCCGGATTACCTGCACTGGCTTGCCAATGTACCCCCGGCTGCCTCACCGAGTTATATGATGCGCGTTGTTCGCCAGCGGATTTCCGAAAAGATTTTCGAAGAGTTCCCTCGCTTCAAGAAGGAAAATCCCTCGGGCGACTTCTGGGCGCCAGGCTACCTGATCATGGGAGGCACGCAACCGGCTCCGGCGCAAATGATCAAGGATTTCGTCCAGCAGACCCGCCAGCGGCAAGGTATTTCCAAGTCGCTCGAGCCGTTTTATCGCGAATTCCCCGCATGACGCCCATTACACCATGCCCCCTACGCTGTACTTGATTGACGGCCATGCCCTGGCCTATCGCATGTATTATGCCCTCACCGGTTATTCGTCCGGCGGCGCGACGCGCTGGCAGACCTCCAAAGGCGAACCCACCGCCGGCATCTACGGCTTCGCCCGCGAACTCCTGCGCATCTACGAGCAAGAAAAGCCCGATTACCTGGCGGTGGCCTTCGATACCGGCAAGACCTTCCGCGACGATATCTACCCCGAATACAAGGCTACGCGCGCCAAGATGCCCGACGACCTGCGCCCGCAGATCGAGCGCATCCGCCAGATGGTGGACGCCTTCAACGTCCCGCGCCTCGAAATGGAAGGCTTCGAGGCCGACGACGTGCTCGGCTCGGCCGCCCGCTGGGGCGCCGCGCAGGGACTGGGCGTCAAAATTATCACCGGCGACCGCGACCTGCTGCAATTGGTGGACAAGCGCACCATCGTCTATCTGGCGGGCGACGACCAGAATTACATCACCGCCGACGACGTGATGGGCAAGCTCGGCGTCCGCCCGGAGCAGGTGGTGGACTATAAGGCCATCGTCGGCGACACGTCCGACAACATCCCTGGCGTGCCCGGCGTGGGCAAGAAGACCGCCGAAAACCTGCTCGGCAAGTACACCACCCTCGACAACATCTATGCCCACCTGGACGAGGTCGAGCCGCGCTGGCGCGCCAAGCTGGAAGCGGGGAAAGAATCCGCTTACATGAGCCGCGATCTCGCCGCCATCCGCACCGATCTGCCGATTGCGCTCAATCTCGAGCAGGCCAAACCCGACGCCTTCGACCCGGCCAAAGTGGAGGCCCTGTTCCGCGAGCTGGAGTTCCGCTCGCTGGTGGACAAGCTGAAGAAACTGACTGGCGGCGTCACCCCGGCCGGCACGCAGCAACTGAGTCTCTTCGGGGAGGCAATGGCTCCGGTAACGGTGGCAGTCCCCAGGCGCCGCCCTGAGCCAGTCGAAGGGTCCGGGACGATGCCGGGCATGAAAGTGACCGTAGTGGATACAGCGGCACAATTGTCCGCGCTGGCCGAGGCGCTGAACGCCGCCTCCGTCATCTCCTTTGACACCGAGACCACCTCCACCGACGAGATGACTGCCGGGTTGGTGGGCATCTCGCTGGCGGTCAAGGAAGGCGAGGGGTATTACATCCCCGTCGGCCACAACGCCGGGACGCAGTTGCCGCTCGAAGGGGTGCTTTCCGCGCTGCGCATCCCGCTGACCGATGCTCGAATACCCAAGATCGGCCACAACCTGAAGTACGATTTCATCATGCTGGCGCGGCAGGGATTATTCGTTGTCCCGCTGTCTTTCGATACGATGATCGCCGAGTGGGTGATTGACCCGTCCTCGCGCAACCTGGGGCTGAAGAACCTGGCCGCCGCCCGCCTGGGCGAGGCGATGACCCACATCGAGGACCTGATCGGCAAGGGCAAGAAACAAATCAGCATGGCCGAAGTGGTGATCCAGGATGCGGCCGCCTATGCCGTCGCGGATGCCGAGATCACGCTGCGCCTTCATCCTGTGTTAGATAAAGAACTCAAGCGCATCCCCAAGGCCTGGGACTTGTTCACCGGCATCGAAATGCCTCTCGTCAGCGTGCTGGCCGGGATGGAAATGGCGGGTGTGGCGCTGGATCGCGACTTTTTCGCGGCATTCTCCATCCAACTCGACGAGCGGATGAAGGCCATCGAGCAGGATGTATATGCCGCCGTCGGCAAGACCTTCAACATCAACTCCACCCAGCAATTATCCGACGTGCTCTTCGTGACCCTGCGCCTGACCCCGCCCGACCAGGGACGCAAGACCGCCTCCGGGCATTATTCCACCGCCGCGGGCGTGCTGGATGAGATGTCGGGTCAGCATCCGGTCGTGGACATGGTGCTGGAATACCGCGAACTTTCGAAGCTCAAGTCCACTTACGTGGACGCGCTGCCTGCCCAGATCCACCCGGAGACCGGCCGCGTGCACACCTCCTTCAGCCAGACCGGCGCGGTGACGGGGCGGCTCTCGTCCTCCAACCCGAACCTGCAAAATATCCCGACGCGCACCGAGATTGGACGCCGCGTGCGGCGCGGTTTCGTGGCTGAAGCGGGGAACGTCTTGCTCTCGGTGGATTACTCGCAGATCGAGCTGCGTATCGTGGCGCACATGGCCAGAGACGAAGCCATGCTGGATGCCTTCCGCGCCGGGCAGGATATCCATGCCACCACCGCGGCTGCCATCTACGGCATTCCGCTCGAACAGGTCAGCAAGGAGCAGCGCCGCCACGCCAAGGCGATCAACTTCGGCCTGATCTACGGCATGTCCGCTTTTGGCCTGACGCGCACCACAGAGCTGACGCTGGCTGAATCGGAAGATTTCGTGGCCTCCTATTTCAGGCAATTTCCCGGCGTCAAGAAATACCTGGATGGCATCCGGCGCGAGGCCGCCCAGAATGGTTACGTGGAGACCCTTCTCGGCCGGCGGCGCTATTTCCCGGCCTTGAAGAGCCAATTGAATTACAACTTGAAGAACCGCGAGGAACGCGAGGCCATCAATGCGCCCATCCAAGGCACGGCTGCTGATATAATGAAAATCGCCATGCTAAAGATCCCACCTGCCCTGGCGCAAGCCGGTCTGCGCGGCAGGATGCTCTTGCAGGTGCACGACGAGCTGGTGATCGAATGTCCGCACGCCGAGTTGACCGCAACGGCCCGTCTCGTGCAGCAGGTGATGGAGAATGCTTATCCAATCAGCATCCCGCTTTCGACTGAGGCGCGCTGTGGCCTGAATTGGGATGAGATGAAACCGGTTGATTGATTCACTGACAGAAGTCGCTGGAATTCTTTTGTAGAGACGGCTCCTCGCGAAGCACCCTGCGGGCACGCCGTCGGGCATGCCCCCTTCCGGGGGTGCTTCGCGAGGAGCCCGACCCACTAACTGCCAGAGCAAGAAATGAGAACTCTATGCCCGGACGCGAAGACGTTTTTCAAAACGCGATGAACGAGGGCCACTCGGCGGCCTGGGACCAGAAATGGGAACAGGCTGTCGAGGCCTATCAAAAAGCGTTGGCGGAATTTCCCGAAAAACCCAAGGCGCTGACCAGCCTTGGCCTGGCGCTCTATCAGGCAGGGCGGTATGAAGAGGCCCTCGGGATTTACAAACATGCGGCGCAGGTCTCGCCTGATGATCCGCTCCCGCTGGAGAAAATCGCCCAGCTTTCCGAGCGCCTGGGGCATTTGAAACAGGCTGTCCAGGCGGCCTTACAGTCGGCCGAACTATACATCAAATCCAAAGAAGTGGACAAGGCTCTCGAGAACTGGTTGCGCGTCACCCAACTGGATCCCGAGAATTTCACCGCCCACTCGCGCCTGGCGTTGGTGCATGAGCGTCTCAATCGCATCCAGCAGGCGGTCAGCGAATACCTGGTCGTTGCCAGTCTTTACCAGCAAGCCGGTAACGCCGACAAGACAGCCGAGATGGTCGGACGCGCCTTGCACCTGGCGCCGAATAGTCCTGAAGCCAGGCAAGCCAAAACCTTGCTGAAAAATGGGCAGATGCTGCCCAAACCGATCCGCCGCAAGGGCGGCACAGGCCCGTTGCGCATGGCCCAGGTGCGGCAGCTCGAAGCGCCCAAGCCGGCCGAAGAGGGGCTGGATCCGATTGAAGAAGCGCGCGGAAAGGCGCTGAATCGGATGGCAGAGGTGCTGTTCGAGCTATACAGCGAGAACGTTGATACACCCCCTCCCCAGCGCAGCATGCAAGCCTTTGTGCACGGCACCGATCCGCTGTCGTTGAAGAAAACCGAACGCGCCAAGGTGCTGCTCCACCTGGGGCAGGCCATTGACGCCCAAAGCAATAATCAAGACGCACAGGCCGCCGAAGAGCTTGAGAAAGCACTCGAAGCCGGTTACAAAAGTTCAGCACTATATTATGATTTAGGCTTATTGCGCGCCAGGGGCGACCGCCTCGAAAGCGCCCTGCGTTACCTTCAGCATGCGGTCAAGAACGCCGATTACGCATTGGGCGCTCGCCTGGTGATGGCTGAGATCCTGCGCCAGATGGGTCGCCTGAAGGAAGCCGCCGAAGAGTATATGGAGGCGCTCAAGCTGGCCGATTCGTTGGTCGTGCCTCCTGAACAAGCGGATTCGATTCGCCAACTCTACGAACCCCTGATCGAGGCGCAGGCCAAAAAGAGTGACAGCCAGGAACTGGAGAAGCTGTGTGATAACATCAAGACCCTGCTGCTCCAGCCCAACTGGCGCACGCTCGTCAGCCAGGCGCGTCAGCAGTTACCTCAAAGCAGCCCCGGCGCGCCGCCGCTGCCGCTGGCCGAGATCATGACCCAGACCCAGAGTGGCCAGATCATCCGGGCGATTGATAAAGTACACCAATTGGCTCAAGCCGGGCATTTTCGCTCGGCAGTGGACGAGATCTTCGACTCGCTTCAATATGCCCCAACCTACTTGCCGTTACACACCCTGCTTGGGGATTTGTTAATCCAGGATGGGCGTACACAAGATGCGATCACCAAGTATACGGTTGTGGCGCAGGCTTATAATGTGCGCGGCGAAGCGGCCCAGGCCACCAACTTGCTACGGCGAGTCATCGAAGTGGCGCCAATGGACACCACGGCGCGCACCCGCTTGATCGAACAACTCGTTGCCCAAGGCCTTGTGGACGAGGCGATCGGCGAGTACATCCGCCTGGCTGACATTTATTACCGCCTGGCCGAGTTGGACATGGCGCGCAAGACGTACACGAGCGCCCTGCGCCTGGCGCAACAGGCTGGCGCCAACCAGGATTGGAGCGTCCAAATCATGCTACGCATGGCGGATATTGACATGCAGCACTTGGATTGGCGGCAGGCCTTGCGCCTCTTCGAGCAGATCCGCACCCTGCAACCAGAAGATGCGCCTGTGCGCAAGAGTCTGGTTGATCTGAACCTCCGTCTCGATCAGCCGAATCAGGCCCTGGCCGAGTTGGATAATTACCTGGCTTACCTGGACAGCAGCGGCCAGCGCGCCGAGGCGATCCCCTTCCTCGAAGGTCTGGCGCAGGAAAATCCCGGCCAGGCCATCTTGCAGGGCTACCTGGCTGATGAATACGCCCGGGCCGGCTGGGTCAAGGAGGCAATCGCGCAGCTCGACGCGCTGGGAGAGAATCTGCTGCAGGCCGGTAACCGCGCTGGCGCGATCCGGACGGTCGAGAAGATCATGGCGATGAATCCTCTCAATCTCGAGGATTACAAGAGATTGCTTCAAAAGCTGAGAGCCGAATCCGGCAGTCAGTAATTTGGGGGTCGCTTCTTCGCGGTTAATTCTCAGGACTTTCTTAAAGTCGCGCTTTCTCTCATCATGTCATTGCGAGACCGGCGCTCTTCGCGAAGCACCCTGTGGGTTACCAGTCGAAGCAATCTCCTGGTTATAAGTAGGGGATTGCTTCGTCAAAAACCGCCTCGCAATGACAGCCTCCTCGGACTTTAAGAAAGGCGTGAGTGAATTCTCGATTTACATTGCCAGAAAATCCAATTGCGGCTATAATTTTGCCTGCAATCGGGGCGTGGCGCAGTCCGGCTAGCGCGCTTGCATGGGGTGCAAGAGGTCGTGGGTTCGATTCCCACCGCCCCGACTTTCGGCAGACCTCACAGGTCTTATAGACCTGTGAGGTCTATTCGTTTCTTTCTCTTGCCAATCCTCCCGCCTTGGGGTATCCTTATCGCCGGGAGTGGTTAGGTCCCGGAGGGCTTCCCGGTCTTCAAAACCGGCGGCGGGTCGCGTTGCGGGCCGCGGTGGGTTCGACCCCCATCCACTCCCGCCTTTTCTTTGTCGGCGAGTCAATCGCCACGCATCACTCATCACGCATCACTCATCACTCATCACGCGTAAATCCTATGACGCTTCCTCAACCCGATGTATTGTATTCCATTGTCTCCCGCCTCTTCCGCATCGAAGAGGTGACCTGGGGCGATCCCCAGAAAACCTTTGTCGTCCGCTACCGCGGCGCCCTGCTGACTGACGATTCGGCCGCCGCCTACGACCAACTGGCCGAGGCCTTGCGCCCGCTCAACGTCACGCCCCTGTTCCGGGTCGAGGATGGCCGCCAGACAGTCATCCTGGCCGCGGGCGTGATCCGTCCCACGCCGGGCAGGATTTCCATCAACATCGCCCTGTTCATCCTCACGCTGTTGAGCGTCCTGTTCACTGGCGCGATGTCTTCCTACCAGGGCGAAATGCCGGCCGATTTCTTCGGCCAGATCAAAACGCTGCTGCTCAACTTATGGGTCGGCTGGCCGTTCGCCGTTAGCCTGCTGGCCATCCTGCTGGCGCACGAGTTCGGGCACTATTTCGCCGGGCGCTATCACAAGACGGCGGTCAGTCTGCCCTACTTCATCCCCTTCCCGGCCAGTCTCCTGGGCACAATGGGCGCGTTCATCAACATGAAAGAACGCCCCCGCAACAAGCGCATTCTGCTGGATATTGGCATCGCCGGGCCGCTGGCCGGGCTGGCGGTCGCCATCCCGGTGTTGATCCTGGGCCTGGCGCTTTCGAAAACCGATACGCTCCAGAACACCTATTACACAAAGCAGGCCGGCATGGCAGACGTTTGCCCCAACACAGCACAAATCGGACAAACCTACTCCTGCCCAGGCGACAACCTGCTGGAAGGCAACTCCATCCTGTACCTGGGACTCAAGTACCTGACCCACGGCCAGTTGCTGCCTGCTCCTGCCCATTACGATACGCCGCCGCTGCTCTATTGGCTGCGCTACATTTTTACGGGCAGCCCCATTCCGCTCGGCGGCAAAGATGTGATGCTGCATCCGGTCGCCTGGGCTGGCTGGGCCGGCATCCTGGTCACTTTCCTGAACCTGATCCCGGCCGGCCAGCTCGACGGCGGCCATGCTCTTTACGCCCTGTTCGGCAAGCGCGTCAATCGAGTATTGCCGATCATTTTGATCGCCCTCCTCGGCCTGGGCATTTTCTGGTCTGGCTGGTGGCTTTGGGCTGCGATTATCTTTTTCCTGAGCCGCGCCCACGCCGAGCCGCTCGACCAGATCACCGAACTCGACGCGCCGCGCAAAATGCTGGCCGTAGTGGTGCTGGTCCTCTTTATTCTCGTGCTGACCCCCGTGCCGTTCACACTCTTCTAGAACATGCCAACGCCGCGGCTCTTCCGCCTCGCCTGCCTGGCTTTGCTCGCTTCGTTCGTCTTGACGGCTTGCGGTCCGGCTGCCTCGACCTCCACATCCGCGCCCGACTCGACCCTTCGACCGGCTCAGGGCGGCGCCCCTGGCCTGCTGACCGGTACCCCGGCCGATACCTCCACCTCAACGCCCACGCCTGCTCCCCAGATCGAGGTCGCGCCAGAGGCGTTGCGCGGCATCCACATCCAGGTCTGGCACGCTTTCAGCGGCGCGGCGGCGGACGTCTTCACGAACCAACTGGCCCAGTTCAACACCCTCAACCAGTGGGGCATTGTCGTCTACCAGACTGCATACGGCGATTATTCCAGCCTGTTCGAGGACGTAGATTCTGCTCTCACCTCGACACGCCGCCCTGACCTGGTGGTTGCCCTGCCCGAGCAGACGTTTACCTGGGAGGCCAAAGGCGCGGTGGTAGACCTGAATCCCTACCTCTACGACCCGGCCTGGGGTTTGACCGCCAACGAGATCGCCGACATCCCGGCCACCTTCTGGACCCAGGATCCAGTCAACGGCCAACGGCTGGGCGCTCCAGCGCAGCGCTCGGCGCGTTTCCTGTTCTATAACCAGACCTGGGCGCGTGAACTGGGTTTCAGTGCGCCCCCAGCCACGGCGGACGAGTTCCGCCAACAGGCCTGCGCGGCGAATGCCTACTATCGCCAGGATGCCAACAAGCAGAACGATGGCTATGGCGGCTGGATCGTCAACACCCAGCCGGAGGCCATGCTTTCCTGGCTGCTGGCTTTCGGCGGCGGCGTGGTTATGGTAGGGCAGTCACCTACCATCAAGGACGGTGAAATCCATTTCGCCACGCCAGCCAACCAGTCGGCGCTGGAATTCCTGAAGGGCTTGTACGATGAGCATTGCGCCTGGATCTCGACCGAGCCGAATCCCTACGAATCGTTCGCCCGCCGCTCGGCCCTTTTCGTGACCGGCGACCTGGCTGAAGCGCCCCGGCTGACCCAGACCCTGGCGCGCCTGAACAACAGCGATGAGTGGACGCTGCTGCCTTTTCCCGGCCTGAACGGGGTTGTGCTGGTAACCTCCGGCCCATCCTATACCCTGCTCCAATCCACGCCGGAGAAGCAGTTCGCCGCGCAGCATTCGTTGGCGGCGCAGCATTCGTTGGCCGCCTGGCTGTTCGTCCGCTGGCTGCTCTCGGCCGAGAATCAGGCCAAGTGGGTGGAGGCCACCGGTCTGCTGCCGCTGCGCTTCTCGGCATTGGATTCGCTCGGCGAATACCGCGCCGGTCACCCACAATGGAACAATGCCGTCGGGTATATCCCTGAAGCGCAGGCGTCGCCGCAGTTAGCCGCCTGGCGCATGGCCCAGTATGTGTTGGCAGACGGGGCAGGTTTTATTTTCCGCACGAACCTGGCAGTGGAAAAGATCCCCTCCGTTCTGGATGAAATGGATGCGACGGTGGAGGAAATAAGTAACAAGTAAACAAGGAAGAAGTAGACAAGGAAACAAGGAAGAAGTAAACAAGGAAACAAGGAAGAAGTAACGAGCGATGAGTTGTGAGCGATGAGTAACGAGTGAACGCGATGTCACCGAAAGCGAAGTTCTTGGTTGCCAAGTGCGCAACCACTTACGTTGTATGGAAGGGTCGAAAGACAGGGATTTTCACCACCTGGGAGGAGTGCGCCGAGCAGGTGAAAGGCTTCGCGGGCGCGGAATATAAGGCTTTCGAAAGCCGCGCCGCAGCGGAAAAAGCTCTCCAGGGCGATTACAGCCAGTACGCCGGCAAGCCGGCTTCCAGCGGACAATGGCTGTTCGCCCCTGTGCCGCCCGTCGCAGAGAGCTATTGCGTGGACGCGGCCTGCTCTGGCAGCCCAGGGAGATTGGAATATCGCGGCGTCCACACCAGCACCGGAAAGGGAATTTTCCGCCAGGGGCCTTTCGAGAACGGCACCAACAACATCGGCGAGTTTCTGGCGATTGTCCATGCGCTGGCGTGGCTCCAAAAAAAGGGCATCGCCGCGCCAGTCTACTCGGATTCGGAGACCGCCATGGCCTGGGTGAGGGCCAAGAAATGCAACTCCGACCTGTTGCCCGATGCGCGCAACGCGCCGCTGTTCGAACTCATCGCCCGCGCCGAAGCCTGGTTGGCCGAAAACGAATTCGTTGTCACCAATGGTTGCCAACTGCGCAACCACTTTCCGGTTCTCAAGTGGGATACCGAAGCCTGGGGTGAAATCCCCGCTGATTTCAACAGGAAGTAGGCAAAGGGGGATTTTACTGCTGATCCGGCTGCAAAAACGCGACTGCTTTCCCCTCGTCCTCTTTCATGACCAGCGTCAGGTGATGGCCCGGGCGGAAATCGTCCACTTTGATCAGGCGCAGGCAGCCGGTCAGGATCTCATCCGCCGATAGCCATTCCATCAAGTGGTTTGGGGTCTTGTAAAAGAAGTCCCGGTTGAAGACGACCTCTTCGTCGTCCAGGTCCACAGCCAGGGGGTAGATGCGGGACTCCATCAGGTCCTGGAAGAAATGGGTGCCGAAAGACGGCTCCAGGTCCGGCCCGATGCCCTGCCCGGTCAGCTCGATCAGGGCACGCGTGTTGAAAATGTCCCCGTAATTGATGTGCATCCCCATGTCCGGCGTGGACGTTCCCCAGCGCCCCGGCCCGACGCAGATGAAGGTCTCACCTTTCAAGACGGTGTTGAGACTACCGATGGCGCGTTCCAGTTTGCTGCGCTCGGCCTGGGATGTCAGGCTGAAGTAGCCCTCAGGCGAGACGAATAGCACGTAGCGGATGCCGTCTAGCGCGCCGCGCGGCGCCATGCGGCGGCTGGAAAAGATGACATTCTCAGGCGGGAGATTCTCAGGGATGTTGGCCTCTTCGTCTTCCATCTGGCTTTGTGGGCGGCACTGCAGGAGCGAGATGCGGATCGAGGGCCGGGTGGCTTGTGGGTCAATGACTTGTAGGGTGAACTCGGTATCAACCGGGGAGTGGTAATGCTCTTCGAGCAGTTTGACGACGGTGCGCATGTACTCGGCGAAGGGCGTACGGCGCAGGAGCTCGTCGAAGGTGATGACCAGCTTGTCTACATCAACCAGGCTGGTACGGATGGCAGCCAGGTAGTCGCCCTCGTCTACTTGCGCAATGTAACGCAGAGCCTGGTAACGCGGTGTGAGCACTTCGGCGACCGGTAAGGTTTTGAATTGGTTGTCTTCCAGGTCAATCAGGTCTACGTATTCCTGGGAATACTGGTGGATCATTTTTGAGGCGGCGGCCGGGTGAAGCTGTGGATGGCTGAGCGCGACCAGGCGCGGGTGATCGTCTCCCACCTGATTTACGGCGCGCGTACCCAGCCCCCAGACCAGGCGCACGAACCCGTCCTCTTTGCGGATTTGCGGCGACCAGCGGTACAGGTTGCGGCTGAAGGCCACACCCGCCCCGTGAGGCAGGAAGTAGCGTCCATATTGCTCTCCCTGGACGAACTGGATCAAGACGGCGATGCGCTCGTCGTAGTCCACCAGGCCTTTGTTGTGCCGGTAAAGTAAGGCATTGGGGTTCAAGCAAGAAGCGTAGACGCGGGCGATGGCCTCGGTCAGGGCGTTGAGATTCTCCTCGGGCGTGCCCTGGTTGGGGCAAAAGAAACTGTCGTATTTCCCGGCAAAAGAGGTGCCGAAGCTGTCTTCCAGAAGGCTCGACGAGCGCACGATGAGCGGCTGGTCGCCGGCCTCAATTAGGATGACTTGCAGGCGCTCGAGGATGTCTTCGGGAAATTTCCCTTTGACGAAGTTGCGCACGATCTTGGGGTACTCGAGGCGCATCTGCGCCTCTGGCTTGTACTTTTGGTCCGACCAGTGGATCAGGCCGTTGGCGGCCATGAACGTGTAGAACAGGTCCGAGGCCAGGAAGTACGAGACCGGCGTGCGGATCGCCTTCCGCACCTCGGGCGGGGCCGCCTCGTTCAGGATGCGGTACGCCAGCAGCATCCCGGCCGACTTGCCGCCGATCTTCCCGTACCCGATCTTGCGGCGGCGGATGTCTTTCAGGTCATCTACCGTGAGCCATTTGCGGGCGATGTTCAGGTAAGCGAGTTGATCGCTGATCATGGTACGGATGAGCACTACCTTGATCTCTTGCAGGCGCGCCTCGAACTGCTTTCGGTTTTTCTTGGGCAGGTGTTCGAGCAGCTCGGCTTGTTGGAAGAGCATATCCTGTGGGGCGAGTTCCGGGTTGAAGGTGACCATGTCGGGCGGCTCGCCGCGCTCGCCGATGATCTCCTTGACGATGCGTTCGAACTCCTCGTAGGGCAGGTTGTAGGCGAAATAGAAGTCTGTCAATGAATCGCGGATGCGCGCCAGGCGTGCCTCCCAGATGTCGAACGGCTCTTCGCCGTATGGGTCGTGTAATCCCTCGCGCCCCTGCGACTGGATGGCTTTCTCGCGCACTTCTATTTCGAATATTTCCAATGAGATGATGCCGCGCGAAAATAACTCCTGCCTCATGCAGGCGCGGATGCGGCCGCTCAGGATTGGATATTGATTGAGCGTCAGGTAGATATTGAGAACGCGGTCGGGGGAGGGTGTGGGGAGAGTCATGGAGCAGGGGAGAAAGGGGGCAGGGGAGAAAG
>MNXK01000186.1 GCA_001872165.1 Anaerolineae bacterium CG2_30_58_95 | reverse complement strand
AGCTTGATGAAATAGCAGTTTTCGGCGTAGCGCGCCGCGTCAATGAAGAAGGGGATACCGTAAGCATGATAGGTCTCGGCGACCGCGCGCAGGTTTTCCATCGAGATCGGTTGCCCGCCGCCCGCGTTGTTGGTCACGGTCATCATCCCGAAGGGGATGTTCTCCACACCGGTCTTCTCGATGAAAACCCGCAGCTTGGCGATGTCCATGTTCCCCTTGAAGGGATGCGGATTGGCGGGATCGAAGGCCTCGTCAATGACCAGGTTGGTGGGATGCCCGCCGCGGGCGCGGATGTTGGCGTCCGTGGTGTCGAAGTGCATGTTGCTCGGCACATACTGTCCCGGCTTGACCAGCACCGCGCTGAGGATGTTCTCGGCGGCGCGTCCCTGATGAACCGGAACAAAATGACGGAAGCCGAAGATTTCTTGCACAGCCTCCGTCAGGCGGTAGAACGAGCGGGCGCCGGCGTACGATTCGTCGCCCTGCATGATGGCGGCCCACTGCCGGTCGCTCATCGCGCCGGTGCCGGAGTCAGTCAGTAGGTCAACGAAAATATCTTCTGCCCGCAAGGCGAAGATGTTGTAGCTAGCTTTCTCGATCGCCCGGCGGCGTTCCTGCGGGCTGATCAGGCGGATGGGTTCCACCATTTTGATGCGGAAGGGTTCGGGGGGGTAGGTTGTGGGCATGGTAATTGGCCGCGTTGGCTGGCGTTATTCTCTAACGCTTTCCTGCAATAACGCAATCACTGCGCCAAGCAGTGCGTTGATTGTTGCCTTCTTCAACGTTCCTACTGTTTCTTTGATTAGGCTTTCGTTTGCTGTAAACAATTTCCCTGGTCTGGCATAACTGGTGACTCGCAGGGAGCCGCTTTTTAAATCTTTTTCTGCCAGCGTAACGGCTCTGGCGTCGCCGTACGGATTGCTGGTCACCTGGCACAGAATCCAATCGTCGCGTCCCGCTTCCGCCAGCAGGATGGCAGGCCGCATTTTGGCGCGCGACAAATCCGAAAACGGGAACGGAACGAGGACTACTTGCCCGATTGCAGGTGCGCCCATGCTTTATCCTCCTCAGGGCGGTTCCAATCTTCTGCGAGTGAGGCTTCGCTTAACAGGGCGGTCTCGGCAACAGCTATCGGCTCATTTAAAATAGTTAAAATGGCGCGACGCGGCGCGGGCAGTTTCATCTTATTGGGCAACCTGACGGTTCCGTCTTTTTCTATGGTTACTTCGATTGAGCGTAATACCATTTGTTAACTCCTGGCGCAATTATACACCTTGCTTCTCAGGCGGATCGATTCGGATACTTTGAGGCGGAAGGGTTCGGGAGGGTAGGAGGGCATGGGATTCCTTTTGGAGTGAAGATGATTAGAGAGTAGATGAGTAGAGAATAGTGTGAGTAGAGAATAGTGAATGGAGAATGGTTAGTAAAACTACTCTCTACTCTCTATTTTCTTGAATTGCCTTCTCGATCTCCGCCAGCGTTTCCTGCGCCGCTGGCAAATCACCAGAGCGCAGGCGCGTGTAAATCTCCACGGCGCGGCGGGACAGGGTGAGGGCTTCGTCATTGGCGCGATTTTGATGGAGCAGGGCTTTGGCGATGCTGTGACAATCCGCCGCAATCAACTCCTGCCGCCCGACTTTTTCTGCCAGCGCGAGGGCTGCGCGGGCGAGGGCTTCGGCTTGCGCCCATTGTTCGCGGTCGAGGGCGAGTTCTGCCAGGTTGCCTGTGTAAATGGCAATGCCTTCTTGATTATTGTTTTTCTTCGCAATGCGCAGGGCTTCGCGGTAGTCGCGCTCGGCGGAGGCGTAGTCTTGGTTGGCGCGTTCCGCCCCAGCCAGGTCGTTCAGCGCGCTGGCGACATCGTCGCTTTCGGCGGAGAGGGCGCGGCGGATTTCCAACACTTCGCGGTAGGCGGCGATGGCGGCGGGGTAGTCCTTTCGCAGTTCGTGACCGACTCCGCGCAGTCGGATGGCGATGGCTTTCTGGCGCGGCGCGGCGTCTTCCCAGTGGGTTGCGGCGCGGGCGGCGCAGGCCAGGACTTCGTCAGGTTGGTTGCGGGAGTAATACGTCATCCCCGCCTGGTAGGCGCGCCAGCCCGCCTTGTTTTTATCCCCCGCCGCGAGGGCGCGTGACTCGGCGCCTTCGGTCAGCCAGAGCCGTTCATCCCATCGTCCGGTGAAGTCGAGAAAGCGGTCAAGTTGGGCGCAAACCGCTTGCAGGCGGTCATTCTCGCCAGCCAGCAGGCGCGGCAGGGCGGCGGCGAGGAAAGTCCATTCGGCGTCCAGCGTCTTGAAGCCTGCGTAGTTGTCGTGTCCGCCGTATTGCATGGCGAGGGCGTAGGCGCGGTCGGTGAGGGCGTCGCCCGTCTGCGTCACGGCTTCGGGGCGGCGGGTGCGGATGAATTTCGCTGTCAGCGGGGGTAAAAAGTAAGTTTGGGCAGACAGGTCAGAGGTCAGGATGGAGCGGTCGGTCAGGTCTTCCAGCGCGGTCTCGGCGGCGCGGGCGCGTAGGGTCGTCATGTCCGCGATCCACTGGAGTTTGGCGGGCAGGCTGAAATACGTCAGCGCGGCGAGGACTTTCGTCTCGTCGGTGGTGAAGGTCTCCAGCAAGTCGCCGAAGATGTATTCGAGCGGGTCGTTACCTTTGGGGGCTTTGTCAATGAAGGCGCAGGCTTCGCGGAGGGTGTGACACTGCGAGCCTGCGCGTCCCAACTGTCCCGCAATCCAGCGGATGAGCAGCGGGTTGCCCTGCGTGATCTCGTACAGGTCGCCGCGCTCCTGAAGCGTGGCGCGCCCAAGGCGGGGATAGCGCCCGGCGAGGTCGGCGATCAGTTGCAGGGCTTCGTCGCGGGCGAGGAGGTCGAGGCGGACGATGCGCGCGTCCACATCCGCGCGGCGGCGGGAGGTGACGATGGCTTTGTTCCCCGCGGGCAGGCGGCTCAAAAACTGGAAGAGGCGCGTGCGCTCGTCTTCGGGCAGGGTCTCCAAATTGTCGAGGATAATTAATGCTTTTTTGCCCGCCAGCGCCAGGCGCAGGGCGTCGGCGCGGGCTTCGGGCGCGAGGCGGACGATGCCTGGCTCGTCCAGTTCCAGCGCCAGTTCGTTGAGCATGGCGAGGTAATCGGCGCGGGTGAAGTCGGTCAGCGGCGCTTCGCCTTCGGGACGCAGTTCGCGCACTTTGGCGGTGATGAAAATCTTGCGCTCGAAGAGGGACTCGGGCGCGAGGTGCGCGGCGCGGATGGCGAGGGCGGTCTTGCCGATGCCGCCAGGGCCGTCAATCAACGCGCCCCAGGTGCGCGATTCGGGGGCGAGGGCTTCTTTGATGATGTCGAGTTCCTTGGCGCGACCAAAGAAGGAGGATTGCGGAGGGAGGGTGGAGCCGCGCGGTTTGCCCTCACCCCGAAGACCCTCACCCCTAGCCCCTCTCCCAAAAGCGAGAGAGGGGAATTCTTCTCTACCGATATGACTCTTAATTGCCGCAACGATTTTATAAGCGAGATTGGTTTTGTCTGTAAAATAATCGGGGGTTGCATTGTTGACAACTTTCGCTTTGAAGTCGTTGAGTTTCTTGATTTGTGCAGCGTCTTTGTCAACCCATTTAGGAGGCCAGGGATAATCCTCGTTCACGAAGAAAGCAAAAATATCTTTTTCTGTTTTTCCTGCGTGGTCGAATTCTTGTTCGGTTACAGATATGCCTGCATCTTTGATGATCGAACCATAGCGATGCGCGTAAATTCCAACAAAAAAATTGCACTCATCAACTTCGCTCAAACTAGCCTTAGTTGGGTCTTCTGTTCTGGCATTAAATGTTTCCATGCCAATGACGTGATGGCCCAAGCGCGCCAATGCTTCCGCGGCTTCTTTGCGGTGCTCGATCAAGTCAAGGTAGGTGGAACTGAGGAAGACTTTCATGGCGAAGACCCTACAAATCTCCGAGTTCTTTGCGAAACATCCCGTAGGGGCAAGAACTTGGAGGTTTTTACGCGTTAGCCTGCGATGGGTGTTGGGATTGGAATTGCCTCGCCCGTCACTATGCTATACAGCACATCGGGGTCAAGGTCAGCGCCGTTGGGCCAGAAGATGGTTCCCCATTCGGGGTTGACGTCCACTTTGGCGAAGAAGGATTCATCTTTCAATGGCTCGAACACCCCCCTGAATTTGACGAGTTTGCGAATATCCACTTCGCCTTTTGCGCCATCTTCAAATTCTAAGCGCAAGTGAAAATCTTTCAGCGGTTTGACTTTTAC
>MNXK01000045.1 GCA_001872165.1 Anaerolineae bacterium CG2_30_58_95 | reverse complement strand
GGCGGGGGTCAACTTCATTGATACCGCCGATATCTACTCGCGCTGGGTAGACGGCAATCCTGGCGGCGTCGCTGAGCAGATCGTTGGTCGCTGGCTCAAGGGGAGCGGTGTTCCGCGCGAGAAACTGGTCATTGCGACCAAGCTGCGTGGGAACATGGGCGAAGGGCCGGATGACGAGGGCCTATCGCGGGCGCACATCCTGAAGGCCGTCGAAGCTTCTCTGCGCCGTCTGCAGATCGAGACCATTGACCTGTATCAGGCGCACTGGCCGGACGAGGCTGCGCCGATCGAGGAAACGCTGCGCGCCTTCGACGATTTGGTGAAGCAGGGGAAAGTCCGCTTTATCGGCGCTTCGAATTACGCCGCCTGGCAGTTGATGCAGGCGCTGTGGGATGCGGACAAGCACAACCTGGCGCGTTTCGATTGCCTCCAGCCGCACTACAACCTGGTGCATCGCGCCGAGTTCGAGGCGGAACTGGCAGCGGTCTGCCGGACCTATGGGCTGGGCGTCATCCCTTACAGCCCCTTGGCGGGCGGCTTCCTGACCGGCAAATACCGCCGCGATCGTCAGGCGCACAGCGCCCGCCTGGGCGGTGTAAAGCGCTATTTCAACGAGCGCAATTGGGACTTGCTCGAGCGTATGGATGGCATGGCGAAAGAAAAGGGCGCGACGATCTCACAGATCGCCCTGGCCTGGCTCTTAGCCGACCCGCTCATCACCAGCCCGATCATCGGCGCGAATTCGCTCGATCAATTGAAAGATAACCTCGGCGCGTTGGCGATCAGCCTTTCGGCTGACGAGAAGGCGGTTCTCGACAAAGCCACGGCGTGGAAGGTCGAAAACGAGGAATAACCTTTCGATGAGGTTGCGCGACGATCTGCCCCCGCGCATGTCAAAGATGGTATAGAATATTGCAAGAATAACCTTTCATACTGGAGGCCACATGACTGCCAAAGTCATCCTGAATCCCTATGCCAACCGCTGGAACGCGGAAAAACGCTGGCCGGAAGCCGAGTCTGCGCTCAAGGCTGCTGGCGTGGATTTCGAATTAGCCGTGTCGGAACTTCCCGGTGGCTCTGTTGAACTGGCTGCTGAGGCCGCCCGTTCTGGTTTTTCCCCCATCATCGCCGCTGGCGGCGACGGGACAGCCGGCGATGTCGTCCACGGGCTGGCTCAGGCGGCCCAGAACGAGAAAGCCCCGCTGGGGCCGTTTGGATTGATGCCGATGGGCACCGCCAACGATCTGGCTTACAAACTGGGAATCCCCACGGATTTCCAAGCTGCCGCACGGATCATCGCCGGAGGCAAAAGCCGCCGCATGGATATTGGCAAGGTCAATGACCGTTACTTTGCCAATAACTCCGCCATCGGCATCGAGCCTTTCGTCACAACGATACAGATCAAGATCACCTGGATCAGCGGCATTCCACGTTATCTGATCGCTGCGTTGAGCGCCATCGCGGCGCGCCCCAAATGGAGCGGACGGATCGAATGGGACAAAGGCAGTTATCAAGGCCCGCTCAGCATCGTTACAGTCGGCAATGGCTCGCGCTCCGGCGGCCTGTTCCACATGATTCCACACGCCGATCCCTTCGATGGTAAATTGACCTTTGTCTACGGTTTCCGGGCCACTCGGCGTGAGATGCTGCGCACCCTATTCCGCATCATGAAACCGGGCCCCGGCAGCTACGTGGAGATGGAAGGTATCTTCGAGCAGGATTGTTCCTGGCTAAAGATACACCTCGATGATCCCTCTCCTGCCCATACTGATGGGGAACTATTCTCCTTTGGCATCCAGGACCTGGAGTATCGTATCTTCCCCGAACGGCTGCAGATCCTGCTCCCATAGTATTAATATAACCTCAGGCTGGCCTATAAGCCGCATTCTGTCCAGCAATTGGATTCCGGTTTACGCCCGACCCTTCGCCGAAGCTCAGGGCATGGGTTTCATCCCGGCCCGCCTGCCTGGACGGTCATCTCTCTGGGCGACGCGTCGCCGCGCCGCTCTAGCGGCCTACCCGGGACTCGAGGGAGACGAGCCGCCTCCCGCCGCCCGAAGGCGACTTTGTCCCTGCTTGGCCTTGCTCCCGGCGGGGGTTGCCTGGCCGCCCGCATTACTGCGGACGCCGGTGGTCTCTTACACCGCCTTTTCACCCTCGCCCTTGCGGGCAGTCTGTTTCTGTGGCCCTGTTCCGGCAGGTTGTCCCACAAGGGGACTTCCCCGCCCCGGGTGTTACCCGACGCCGTGCCCTATGGAGTGCGGACTTTCCTCGATCCCTCGCTTACGCGCGGAACCGCGACCGTCTGGCCAGCCTGAGGTTATTTTCATCATACCTTTTCTTGGGACAGGCGTCAACCATTTGCCAGCGGATAATTTTGGTATAATCAGGCAGGAAATCCGTACGAAAAAAAACATGTCGAAAGGAAAAATCCATGTCAAAAACCATTGATGACTTGAAGGCCGCCTTCGCGGGTGAATCGCAGGCCAATCGCAAATACCTGGCCTTTGCCAGGAAAGCCGAAGAAGAAGGCTTCCCTCAAATCGCCAGGCTATTTCGCGCCGCGGCTGCCGCGGAAACAATTCATGCCCATAATCACTTCAAGGCCATGGATGGCGTGAAATCCACAGCGGAGAACTTGCAGGCGGCCATCGCGGGTGAAAATTACGAAGTGGTGTCCATGTACCCGCCCATGCTGGCCGAAGCCGAGACCGAAGGGCATAGCAGGGGTGCCCGGTCGTTCCGGTGGGCGCTGGAGGTCGAAAAGATCCACGAGGCGCTCTACCGCAAGGCGGCCGAGATCCAGGCCAAGGGCAAGGATGCGCCAGCCGTGGAGTACTACGTCTGCCCGATCTGCGGTTACACCCACGAAGGGCCGATGGAAGGGAAATGCCCGGTCTGCGGCGCTCCCAGCGAGAAGTTCGAGCGGATAGCGTAATGCGGAATTTATTCCGCAACCAAAGGGCGATATGAATATCGCGCTACGCGATGCCGTTGCCGCCTCGTTCTACGGGCGTGCGAGACGAAAACTGTCGGTTCGTCAGACTGGACAGATTCCCTGGCCTCATGTAAAATAACGCCCCGTGACCCTGGATTGAATTTTGGAGGAAGTAATTTGGCAAACATCAAGTCTCAGATCAAGCGCAACCGTCAGAACGAACAACGGCGCATAACGAACCGTGTCTACCGCGGCGCGGCGCGAACTGCGATCAAAAAAACTCGCGCGGCTTTTGAAACCAACAGCCTTGAGCCTTCGAAGGCCGCTGTGTTGGAAGCCATTAGCATGTTGGATAAGGCTGCCCAGAAGGGCATCCTCCACAAGAATAACGCCGCGCGGCGAAAGTCCCGCCTGGTGAAGCGACTGGCAGCTATAGCGCCAACGATGACGCAGGCAGCAGTTCCTGTGGAGGAAACGCCAGCAGAAGCTGAACCAGTCAAGAAACCAGCGCGCAGAACGACCAGAACGACCAGAACGACCAGAACGACCAAGAAGCCAGCAAAGGAATAACCTTTCGCGGATATGCTGCACCACAAGCGGGAGTAAGTACGCTCCCGCTTTTGCGCGCATAGCGTGTAGAACGAGATAGTATCTCGTTCTACAGAGAAGATTTCAGCTCTTTTCCCCATGATATAATCCCCTCGCCATTTTCCAGCACAGGTGAACGATGTTTGATAAAGAACAGCAGGCCATCGAAGCGAAGATCCGGGCGTTCTGCGCGGCGAACGAAATCCCGCTTGCAGGGCTGAAGTGGGTTCCCATCCCCATCAGTGGGGAGTGGGGCATTTCCACCTCGTTTTTCCAGACCGCGGCCGACGAGGCGCGGGCGGGGAAAAAGGTCAACGTACCGCAGCGCGCCCAGGAAATCGCCGAGCAGGCCAAGGGTCCGGTAAGTGACGTGCCGGGTATCCGCCGCGTCGAAGCCGTCAAGGGTTATCTCAATCTATATTTTTCGACATCGGAATACGCGCAGCGCGTTGTGGATACCGTCCTGGAACAAAAAAACTGCTTCGGGGCCGGACCTCGAACCGGGCAGCGCGTCATGGTCGAATTTTCCCACCCGAACACGCACAAGGCCTTCCACGTCGGCCACCTGCGCGGCACCATCCTGGGCGAGGCGCTGTGCCGCATCCTGAAGTTCTCCGGCCTGGACGTGGTGCGCGCCAATTATCCTGGCGACATGGGCCTACACGTCATCAAGTGGCTGTGGGGCTACCTGAAATACCACGACGGCGAGGAACCAACTGCGGACATCACCCAATGGATGGGCGAGGTTTACGCCGAGGCCTCGAAGCGCCTCGAAGCAGAGCCGGACCTGGAAGCTGAGGTGCGCGCCGTCTACGCCCGCTGGGACCGGCGCGAGCCGGAAATCGTGGCTTTGTGGGAGAAGACGCGCGAGTGGTCGCTGGAAGGCTTCCGGCAGATGTACGCTGCACTGGACATCCATTTCGACGTGTACTACTTCAACAGCCAGGAGGAAAAGCCCGGCAAGGAAGAGGTCGAAAAGCTGGTGCAGCGCGGCATCGCCATTGACGAGCGTCCGCAGGGTGGGGCGGTGATCGTCAAAATAGACGAG
>MNXK01000166.1 GCA_001872165.1 Anaerolineae bacterium CG2_30_58_95 | reverse complement strand
TACTCAGCCTGAGTGTCATTCTCCCGAAGGACATCGGGACGATGTGAGCCGCTGGTGTTCTTCCAGCGGCGAAGAATCTTCTCCGACTGGCTTTGAGACCCTTCGGTCGCACACCGTCCTGCGTTCGGTGCAGGGAAGAACGCTCTCTCAGGGTGACAGGCCTGAGCAGTTACTGAACCATTGGATATATATCATAGCATAAAACGATTGCGTGGGGCAATTTTGCGGTTCATTTAGCGGCTCTCTAAAAAAAAGACCTGACAGGTTTGCGAAAACCTGTCAGGTCTTGCTCATCAACAAAGATTACGGCCTGACGTACACCGCGTAATCCAAGATCTGATAACCTGGTAAGAAGTCATACTTGCCATCGTTGAGCGGGGCTATAATGGTGACAGTCGTGATGGCGTGATTCTCGCCGCCTTGCCAATCCGTCAGACCAAGCAAGTAGGCGCGGCATCTCTGTCCATCCGATGAGTCGTAATCCAGCTTCAAGAATTTATCAATGGCGATTTCCTGGCCGTTCAGCTCGAACGTGGCTTTCATCTTGCCCAGGTTGTCATCGAGTGTCGCCAGATCTTTCGCGCACCAACCCCAGGCCCAGATCAAGGGAGTGGATTTGGAAAGGGTAATGGTGTAGGGGAAAGTGGTATCCATCTTGAGCAGGTCTTCGGTACTGTACTGCTCGCGAGCCTTGTCCTCCAGGAACTTGGTGCTGCTATCCAAAGCTGACTGGGTTTCGTCCGGGGTCATCAACTTGGGCGGCGCAGACGGCGTAATGCCCGCGCCGAGCGGCTGCAAAACGGCGCGCTCGCCGAACTGCAAAACTACATCCTCGGTGCTGGTGACATTTTCCAGCGTAATGGGCACTTTCACGGTTGGCTGAACACCGCTGCCTTCCAGGAACAGGCTGCCATCCGGCAGAGTGAAACGGCCAGTGGGAACCTGCATCGAGAAGCCTTCCGGTAACACGATCTGGCCGCGCGCCACTTCGGCAAATGTGCTGGCGGTCGGGTACATGCCGACCACGATCATGCCGGGCACCTGGCTGAAACCATATGCTTCCTCTTCACAGGCGCTGTAGCAGGCCGGGCCAACCAGCAAGACGATTTTATCGAACGAGTATTGTTCGATATTCGGCGTGATCTTCTCGCCCACACCCTCCGGCTCGAACTTGCCGGTCTTTTCGCTGTAGTATTCCGTTTGGCCCAGGGGGATTTCCTGATCGGTCAGGAAGCCAGCCAAACCAAGAGGCGCGCCGCCGCTGTTGTAGCGTAAATCAATGATGATCCCCGGCGCCTCGTTCGCCTGGAAAGTTTCCAGAGCGCGCTGGAACAGGCGGATGATTAGGTTCAAGTCGTCGTAGTTGGAGTTGATGTTGATGTACCCCACGCCCGAATCCAAGATCTTGAACTCCACCGGCAGCATGGGATTCGTGTCCGCGCCGTAATAAACTGATGTACGGCGGAAGGAATCGAGTTCAGCGACGGAAGTAAGAGTGACCGTTTGCGATTTGCCGCCAGGGTTGGTGAAGGCAACCACCGCTTCCGTGCCGGGCGCGGCGCGCAGCAAATAGCGCGCCTGCTGATAGCGGATGGCCCAATCGGTAGAGGCAGGCAAAGCCCAAGGTTTGACCTCGGCGATGGCGTCCTTGACTGGCTTGCCGTTGAATTGGGTCACTTCCGCGCCGATCTGCATCCCGGCCTGGGCGGCCGGCCCGCCGTCGGTCAGGAACATCACGACGAAACGACCATCGTCCAATTCCCAAATGGAAAAGCCGTAACCGCCCGCAATGTCCGCGTTGAAAAGCTGGTTCTGCATGTCGCCGCCGCTGAGACCGGTATGGCCGTCCTTGAAAGCCCAGGTGAAATCGCGCAGCGCCAGGTAATAGGCAGTTGCATCTTTACTCTGTTCCGCCTGTTGGACACGCGGCTGGATCTCGTTGTAGAGGGCATCCCAGTCGGGCTGCTTGCCCTGGATGCCATTGAAGGCGTAATTGGTGCGAACAAACTCGACCATCTTATCGAAGGCTGCCGCGTAAGAAAGGCTCGAGAAATCTTTGATGGCGACATCCTGCGGCTCGTAGAGCGTCAGATTTGGCTCGGCTTCCTTCGTGACGGCAAATGGATTCTGGTCCAAGTCAACGATGCTGTAACCGGCCTGGATCGGGGCGACCGGATCGTCAGCCGTGAAGAGCTTACCGTCATCGCCAAAACCGGTCGGGAAAGATTGCTTGGCGTCCGGCGCCCAGACGACGAGCTTGCCGCCGATCACTTCCTCGTTATTCTCGGTATCCGTCTTGACAGAAGCCAGATAGCTCGGCCAGCCATGCGACGGGTCGTCACCTTCAGAGTACGGGCCGCCCGTCAGATTCGGCCAGTAGGAGACCGCAAAGATCTGCACGCCGCTGCCAGTCTGGCCTGTGTGAGCAACATCTACAACCGTCCCGCTCGGTTTGGCGGGCAGTTGCAAGGTATACTCACCATGCAACTTCTCTTTATCGATAGCCAGGAAACCCAGCGTCTGCGAAGAGAGCGGGATCTCCCACTCCAGGTCGCGGGTCACGAACCCGTACATATCTATCAGCGCAACCGCGTGCTCCACGTAGTAATCGGTGATGATGCTGTTGGAATAATCGAACGAGCCTGTTATCTGATAAGGCTCGTTGGCTGCTGGAAGCGCCTGCGGCTCAGTGGTTGCCGTGGGAATGATCGTACCCAATTGGCAGGCCATCAACGATAGGACCACAACAACCAGCACTGCGATAAGCTTTGATGACACTTTCATGATTTCACCTCTTCCTTGCCAGATTTTCGCCCTATTATAATGCCTTTCAGATTTTGATAATCCTTCCTTTGAGCAAGGGGGGGGACTCAAAGGTTGTCAGTTCTGCTCGCGCCGGATAGCCATATCCGGCGGCTGAGGCCTGGATTTGACAATCCAGGCCGAGCGATGGTGATATTCTCTTAAATTTCCTGACATCTTTTGCGTGCACACTGAGCAAGGCCTTTTTCACCGCGAAGGAGACATCCTATTTTCGATATAATTGCATTGTGGAAAAATATGCTCCCCTGCGGCGCGTTCTAAAAAATATCCTTATCCTGTTCGGCCTGTCACTTCTGATAATAGGTCCGGGCCTCCTGGCCGGCTGGGAAGACCTGCGCCAGGCCGAGCGGGCGATGGGCGAGGAACGTTTCGCCGCGGCATCCAGTTATTACAGCCTCGCGGCTCGACGCCTGCCCTGGCAGCCCGCCTTATGGGAACACGCCGCTCAAGCTGCCTTGTCCGGCGGCGACCCGCAGGCTGCCATTCCCCTCTTCGAGCGGGCTGAAGATAAAAAGGCGCTTTCGCCGCAGGGCTGGCTTGCCTGGGGGGATGCCTACCAGCAACGCGGGGATCTCGCTTCTGCGCTTGCGACCTGGCAGGCCGGCATCGTGCAACACGGCCCTTCAGCGGCGATCTACGCCCGCCTGGCGCGAGCCTATCGTCTCCGGGGCGACTACCCGGCCGCGATCACCGCCTGGCACGCTTTGCTCGATTTGAATGCGGGGGATGCGGACGCGCATTACCAGCTTGGGCTGTTGCTGGCCGCGATCGCGCCTGAACTGGCCCTGCCCGAACTGATGCAGGCGGCGCGCCTGGACCCGGGCCTGGACGCGCCCGTCCAGGGCCTGCGCGCCAGCCTGAACGCGGCTCTCCTGGTGGATGACCGTCCCTACCAACTGCTCATCTCCGGGCGCGCCCTGGCTGCCTTGGGAGAGTGGGACCTGACAGCCGAAGCCTTTCGCCGCACTGTTATCGCCCGGCGTGATTACGCCGAGGCCTGGGCCTGGCTGGGCGAGGCGCGCCAGCACCTGGGCGCGGATGGCCTGCCGGATTTACAGAGAGCGCTCCTGTTGGATGCGGATTCGCCTGGGGTCAATGCCCTGGTCGGCCTGTACTGGCAGCGGCAGGGACAGGCCGAGCAGGCGCTGGCATATTTCCGAACGGCGATGCGCCTCGAGCCGGGAAACGCCGCCTGGCAGGCCGCTGCGGGCAGCGCCGCAGAACAATCCGGCGACCTGGTGGAGGCGCTGGCGTATTACAAGCAGGCGGTCGCCCTCGACCCGCAGGGCGCGGAATACTGGCGCTCACTGGTTGCTTTTTGCGCCCAGTACCAGGTCGAGGTGGCCGAGACCGGCCTGCCGGCCGCGCGGCGTCTGCTTGCGTTGGCGCCCCAAGACTGGCAGTCGCAGGATGCAATGGGACAGGTTGCGCAAGTTGCCGGCGACCCGATGGGCGCGGAAAATTATTACCTGCGCGCTCTGGACTTGGCGCCCGAACAGGCCGCGCCGTATTTCCACCTGGCGGTTTTGTACCTGCAATTGGGCCGGGCGCAACCGGCGTATGACAACCTGCTCAAAACCCAGAAACTCGACCCGGACGGGCCTTACGGCTGGCAGGCGGGGCGATTGCTGGAAAGGTATTTCCCTTGATCTTTTTCAAGCCACTCTCTGATAGAATTGATGCACACTATGAACCGACTTCGCTGGCTTCTCCCGCTGCTCCTGCTTGCCCTGGCTGCTTCCGCCTGCCAGTCCTACCGCATCGCGGACCTGCTGACTCAATCCGGCGATGCGCTGTTCAAAGACGACTTTTCCGATCCCACCAGCGGCTGGGCGCGGTCGGTCAGCTCCAGCGGCGCGATGGATTACTTCGGCGGCGGTTTCCGCATCTGGGTGGATACCCCCGAT
>MNXK01000209.1 GCA_001872165.1 Anaerolineae bacterium CG2_30_58_95 | reverse complement strand
GAGCAAATGGACCCCATACCTGGGCGAGACTCTCGACAGCGGCATGGCGACGCTGCTCGCCGCCGAGACCATCGAGGGCGTTCGCTTTGTTTACGGACTCCAGCCTGAACCAGTGGCCGGATTCAAACTGGCTGGCGGCACCACCTTCACCAGTCCCGAAAACGGCGAAAAAGCCGAGGAAGTGAGTGCCCTGACGGGTCATCTCAATGGCCCAATAGACGACATCCGCCTGCGCTCGTGGGGCATCCAACTGGTGGATGGCCGCATGCCCGGCTTCGCGGCTATCGTCGGCTGCGCTAAATCCAACGAAGTCGCTGTCAAGATCGTGCGCGAACTTCAGAAGCGTAACATTCTGTGCTTCCTCTCCGGCAACGTCAACGGTCGAAGTATTATCCATCAATTGATGGAAGAGGGCGTGGAACTGGGCTATGATACTTACACGGTGCCCTTCGGCACGGATACGATCAGCGCCATCTACGCCCTGGGTTTTGCGACCCGTTCGGCGCTGACTTTCGGCGGTCTCAAAGGCGGGCAGGCGCGCGAAATCTTGCTTTACAACAAGGACCGCGTTTTTGCCTTCGTGCTGGCCCTCGGCGAAGTGGATGACCTGAAGTACGCCGCCGCGGCCGGCGCGATCAACTACGGCTTCCCGGTCATCGCCGATACGATCATTCCTGAAATCCTGCCGACCGGCGTGACGACCTACGAACACGTCGTCTCCATGCCTTTCGAGCAGATCGAAGGTAAGGATGATCTGGAAAAAGCCGAGCGCCTGGTACAAAAATGTATCGAGGTGCGCGGCGTCAAGGTCAAGGTCTCCACGGTAGACGTGCCGGTGCCGTATGGCTCGGCCTTCGAGGGCGAGGTGGTGCGCAAAGCGGATCTGCGCGTCGAGTTTGGCGGCAAACACAGCCGCTGCTTCGAGTACCTGCAAATGGCTAAGTTGGAAGAAGTCGTGGACGGCAAGATCGAGGTCGTTGGCCCTGACTTTTCCAATGTTCCGCCGCAAGGTTTTTTAGATGTTGGCGTTGTCGCTACGGTAGCCGGGCGGCAAATGCAGAAGGACTTCGAGCCGGTCTTGGAGCGGCAGTTCCACTATTTCGTCAATGGCGCCTCGGGCATTCAGCACGTCGGCCAGCGCGATATTGCCTGGATCCGCATCTCGAACGCGGCGGCCGACAAAGGCTTCAACCTGGAGCACATCGGCAAGATCCTGCACGCCCGCTTCCACGAGGACTTTGGCGCTATCGTGGATAAGATCTCTGTGACGATTTACACCGATCCCAAGCTGATGAATGAGTGGTTGGAGAAGGCGCGCGCCGCGTATGACTACCGTAACAAGCGCCTGGCTGACCTGACCGATGATAAGGTAGAAGAGTTCTATTCGTGTACTTTGTGCCAATCCTTTGCGCCCAACCACGTCTGCGTGGTCAGCCCGCAGCGGCTGGGACTGTGCGGCGCGTACAACTGGCTGGACTGCAAGGCTTCATTCAGCATCAACCCGACCGGTCCGAACCAGCCGATCAAGCTGGGCAAGCAAGTGGACCCGGTCAAGGGTTACTGGGAAGGCACCAACGACTACGCAAAGATCGGCTCGCACGGCGTGGTCAACGAGGTCGCCATGTACTCCATCATGGAAAACCCGATGACGGCGTGCCTCACCGAAGACGCCAACGTGCTGGTGGATGTGCAACTGGTGAAAATCGGCGATTTCGTCAATACTTATCAACGTAAGTCGGATTGGCAATCCGACTTACACACTTTGAACGACAGCGGCAGGCTGGCACAAAGCAAACTGCTGGGAGTCCACAAGAACCCTGCTCCCGAAGAGTTAATCCACATCGAAACCAAATCTGGATTGGAACTGACCCTGACACCCAACCACGAAGTTGCCGTTGACCGCTGGGGTCAAAACGGACACGGCCCATGGGTGCGCGCCGATGAACTGCGTGAAGGAGACCGACTGTATGCCGCCAGGCATTTGCGTCTCGAAGGAAAAATCCCGCTGGCGATGGATTTACTGCACGACGATTGCCGCGTGAACGATGAAGCGTTGTTGAACGAAATACGCGCGTCCATGCAGGCGCGTTATGGTTCTTTGTCGGTGGCATATCAAGCGCTAGGCTTGCAACAGCCCGACCCGCGCGTGGCTTCCATCTCGTTGAAAGATTTGCGTCGCATTGTTGAACAATTGGGTCAATCGTGGGATGAAATGAAACGCCGCGTCACAGATGTATCTCCCGCCAACGGATATCCATCCATGAAGTTGCCTGAGATTACCAGCGACTTGTTGTATTTGTTGGGCTTGATCGCTTCGGATGGATCGTTAGGTTGGCAGGGACGCGACCAGTGCCGCGTGAATTTCACTAATACCAACGCGGAGCTGTTGGAGGCTTTCACCGCGATCTACAAGAGTCATTTCCCGGACGCCGCGCTAGGGAAGCGCGCCAAACGTAGCACAGGCAGGGTTGACGGCAGGCTGATCGTTTCCACACAAGATAGCTTTGACCTGTATGGCAACAACTTCCTGCTGGGATTGCTGGCGGAAAGTTTTGGCGTGCGCATGCGCGGCGAGCAAACATGGGACCTGGCGCGTTTGGTCAGTTTGCCCGAAGATTACATCGCCGCGTTTTTGTCAGGCATCCTTGACGGCGATGGCTCCGTGCGTTTGCGTGAAAATAACTGGACGACGGCGGAATGTTATTTCAGCCATCAGGATAAGCAAGCCTCCAGCCATATCCAAATGCTGTTGAAACGGCTGGGCATCGTCAGTTCCCTGCGAAAAGACCGCTCGGTTTACAAGGTCGAATTGCACGGTGGGAACCTGCGCCGCTTCGCTGGATTGTCTTGCTCGCGACACCCAAAAAAAAGCGATACCCTCAAGCGAATCGCCGCCTTGCCGAAGAATGGCCTCGACAAAGGACAGGATCAGGTATTGCCATATAAGGCTGGCAAGGCTCTCGCTGGATTATCAGAAAGTCACGCTGTCCTCAGTCCATCCACGTTATTCTGTTACAAAACGGGACGCTCGCGGCCCGTTGTGGACAACGTCCGTCTCGTTGTGGAAGAAGCGCCTGAAACATCCGCCACGCTCACGCCCTGGCTGGAAAACGACTTCTTTCTGGATACCATCACCCGCGTCGAAAAGGTGAAAAACAACGGGCAATTCGACTACGTCTACAATCTGAGCCTGCTCGACATCAACAGTTACCTGGCAAACGGAATTCACGTCAAGAACTGCGGCTGTTTCGAATGCATCGTCATGCTCATCCCGGAGGCCAACGGCGTGATGGTGTTGAGCCGCGAGGATACGAGCATGACCCCAGCCGGCATGACCTTCAGCACGCTGGCCGGTATTGCCGGCGGCGGCTTGCAGACGCCGGGTGTGATGGGCGTTGGCAAGTTCTATCTCATCAGCCCCAAGTTCATCTCGGCCGAAGGCGGCTTCAAGCGCGTGGTCTGGATGAGCAGCGTGCTCAAGGAAACCATGGCCGAGGAATTCAAAGCCGTCGCCGAGCGCGAAGGCGATCCCGACCTGCTTGCCAAGATCGCCGACGAGCGCAATGCCACCACGGTGGACGAATTGCTGGCCTGGCTGGGGGCGCACAACCATCCTGCGATGACGATGGAGGCGATGTTCTAACCGGTTTCAGGTTGAAAGGTTGCAAGTTGCAGGTTAGCTTGCAACGTGCAACCTTCAACCGCGATTTGACGAGCATTGGCGTG
>MNXK01000118.1 GCA_001872165.1 Anaerolineae bacterium CG2_30_58_95 | reverse complement strand
GGGATGAATTCTTTTTCGCTCATGGGGTGATTGTACTCGAAAGCAAGACTTCCGAAGTCTTGAAGTCTTGCATTCGGAGTAAAATATACCCATGTAGACCTCTGAGTTCTCCAAGAACTCGGTTTGGATTGGAGTCATCCATGCCTCGCAGAGAAACGCCTTTTATCTCCGATCACTATTATCATATTTACAATCGCGGCAACAATCGGCAGGCGATCTTCTTCCAAATGCCCTTTGCTGGGAGAGAGACCCTAAAGGTTTCCCTCGTAGACCAGTATCTTATCTGGCAAAATAGTCCGGCCCACTTTGGCGACTTTCAAGCAGAGAAACCTTTAGGGTCTTAACCATGACCAGTCCTTCACCCCTGCTCTACGACACTTACTATCACATCTACAATCGCGGTATCAACCGCGAAAATATTTTCGTCCAGGAACGCAACTACGCCCATTTTCTCAACCTGTACAGCAAATACATCGAACCGATTGCCGATACCTTTGCCTACTGCCTGTTGAGAAATCATTTTCATGTGCTGGTGAGAACCAAATCGGAGGAGGAGACCCTAAAGGTTTTCACCGATGACATTCGCCGCCGCAGGCAAAGGAGTCCCGCCACAAGAGACTTGAATCAGGCACAGAAACCTTTAGGGTCTGAAAACGAGCGAATTCAGTATCCATCTAAAAAGTTTTCCGACTTTTTCAACGCCTATGCCAAAGCCATCAATGCCGCCTACGGGCGCACCGGCAGTTTGTTCCAGCACCCTTTTGGGCGGGTGATGGTCACGAACGATATCCAATTCTTTCGCGTCGTAGCCTACATTCACCAGAACCCGCAAAAGCACAAATTTGTGGATGATTTCCGCGAATGGAAATACTCATCCTATGGCGTCATCCTGTCCGAAAAGCCCACCCGCCTGAAACGGGATTCCGTCCTAGACTGGTTCGGAGACAAAAAACAATATACTGACCTGCACGCCGAATGGGTGGCAGAAGAACAAAGCCGAAAATTCTCTGGAGATGATTTTGATTGAAAGAAAAGACAAAACCCTAAAGGTCTCGCGCCTCTAATTGCGTGAGAGTCTGGCAAGACGTGAGGGTTGAAAGCGAGTCTTGTCTTGCGAAGAGACCTTTAGGGTTTCGTACGGGCGATCCACCTCCGCTAAACGGATTAACTATATTATAACCTGCAAAATTTAGGATTTTCAAGATGAAATTTTCAAAAAATCCCCATCCCCCCCCCAAGGAGATTCCCATGACCATCACCCTCGACGGTTCATCCCTCACCATCGAAAAACTCGTTGCCATCGCCCGAAATGGCGAAAGAGTTGAGCTTGCCCCCGCTGCGCTGGAGCGCATCAAAATCTGCCGCGCCATGCTGGAGGAGAAACTGGCCGCCCACGAGACCATGTACGGCACCAACACCGGCATCGGCGAGTTCTCGGAGAAGATCCTCTCCGACGAGCAGGTGAAGGAATTCCAGAAGTATCTCATCTACAACCACGCCGCCGGCATCGGCGACCCGGCGCCAATCGAATACGTGCGCGGCGCGCTGGCGGGACGCATCAACGTCCATGCGCACGGCAACTCCGGCAACCGGCCTGAGATCACGCAGACCTTCATCGAGATGCTCAACAAAGGCGTGACGCCGGTCGTCTGCCAGAAGGGATCGGTGGGCGCGTGCGGCGATCTGGCGCCCATGTCGCAGATGGCCCTGCTGCTGATGGGGGAGGGGGAGGCTTTTTATGGAGGCGAGCGGCTGCCAGGTCACGAAGCGATGCGGCGGGCCGGGATCCCGGTTCCAGGTCTGCAGGCACGCGATGGGCTGGCGGCCATCAACGGCTCGAACCTGCTGACGGCCATGTCCGCCATCCACATCTACGAGATGGAGCGCTTCCTGAAACAGGCCGAGATCGCCGCGGCGATGTCCATCGAAGCCCTGCTTGGTAACCTCAAGCCGTACACGGCCAAGCTGCACGAGCTGCGCGGCTTCAAGGGCGCGGTCGCCTCGGCCAAGAACATCATGAAGGTCGTTGCCGGTTCCGACCTGACCACCGGCAAGATGAAGACCAAGGTGCAGGACGCCTACTCGATGCGCTCCACGCCGCAGGTCATCGGCGCGGCACGCGATGCGATTGCCTACGCCCGCGCGCAGGTCGAGATCGAGCTGAACGGCGTGGGCGATAACCCCATCTATGTCCCGGAGCTAAAACTGACCCTGACCGGCGCCAATTTCCAGGGCTCGCCGGTCTCGCTGCCAATGGACATGGCCGGCGTGGCCATGACGATGGTCTGCGTGCTCTCCGAGCGGCGCCTCAACCGCCTGACCAACCCGGCCTTGAGCGTGGGCCTGCCCGATTTCCTCACGCCCAACCCCGGCTTCTATTCGGGCATGATGCTCAGCCAGTACACCGCCGACATGATGATCGTCGAGAACCGCATCCTTTCGGCTCCGGCCAGCATCCAGTCCATTCCCGCCGCCGCCGATCAGGAGGATTTCGTCTCGATGGGTATGAACACGGCCATCAAGAATGGGCAAATCCTGGATAACGCTTACGGTGTTCTCGGTATCGAATTCATGGCAGCCGCGCAGGCGCTGGATTTCCGCCAGTTCACGCCTGGCAAGGGTACGCAGAAAGCGCGGGAAGTCATCCGCAAGCACGTGGCGCACCTCGACGTGGACCGGCCGCTGTATCCTGACCATAATACGATGAAGATGCTGGTAAAATTGGGCGAAATCCTGGAAGAGGTGGAGAAGGAAATCGGGAAGCTGGAGTGAATCATAATTCAAATTCCAAATTCCAAATTCCAAATTCCAAATTCCAAATTCCAAATTCCAATAGGAGACCATCAATGAAAAATCTGAAAGACATTCTTGGGCCGATGCGCCCGCCGTTCCTCGTTTTGGCCCCGGCCTGCGCGCTGGTTGGACTTGGCACCGCGTTGTTGACGAAGGGCAGCGTCAATTGGCTGCACGTGCTGCTCGTATTCGTCGGCGCGCTGGCGGCGCACATTAGCGTCAACGCTTTCAATGAGTATTATGATTTCAAGACCGGCCTGGATTCCCGTACGCAGCGCACACCCTTCAGCGGCGGCAGCGGCACCTTGCAGGCCAAACCCGAAATGGCGCGCACGGCTTTCACCACCGCAGCCGTGGCGTTTGCGATCACCGGTCTGATCGGGCTGTACTTCGTTTGGGTCTGGGGCTGGGCATTGATCCCGCTGGGCGTCGCTGGCCTGTTCCTGTTGGTTGGTTACACCGTCTGGTTGGCGTACAATCCTGTTTTGTGCCTCATTGCACCCGGCCTGGGTTTCGGCACGCTGATGGTGGTCGGTACGCACTTTGCCCTGACCGGCGAGTACTCGTGGATTGCCTTCGTCGCCTCGCTGGTGCCGTTCTTCCTGGTCAGCGACCTGCTGCTGCTCAACCAGTTCCCGGATGTGGAAGCGGATAAGAGCGTCGGGCGGCGGCATTACCCCATCCTCGCCGGTCGCAAGGTCAGCGGTTTCATTTACATTGCCTTCTTGCTGGGGGCTTACCTGGCGATCCTGCTCGGCGTGGCCTTTGGCCTCCTGCCGAAGTTCGCCCTGCTCGGCTTGCTGACGTTGGTGCTGGCCGTGCCGGTCATTCGCAGTGT
>MNXK01000114.1 GCA_001872165.1 Anaerolineae bacterium CG2_30_58_95 | reverse complement strand
TAAAGCGGTGACGGCGAATGGAGGTCAACGCCTGCGCCTGGTTCCTGCGGCGCTCTTCTTCTTCCAGAGATTGTGCCAACATCATCACGACCTGCGCGCTCAGTGACCGGTTACGCGTCTGCGCCAATTGCTGCAAGCGTTGATACAGATCATCGGGGACACTGCGGACATGCAACGTATTCATCCCAAACTCCTTTCGTGCGGGAAGTATAGCATGAGCGGTTGCACATTGCAACACTCGCAATCGCCTTCTTCTGCGCCTTGCCCATCACGATTTTATGTGCTACACTTAATTTCGTGGAGGTTACTATGGAAATGCAAAACATAACTCTTTCCTTGCCCAAACCCATCCTGCACCGGGTAAAAATATTGGCTGTTCAGCGCCAGTCTTCTGTCTCACGGCTTTTGACCCAAGCGGTGGAGAAGATGCTGGAGGAAGAGACCGAATACGAAATGGCGCGCAGACGCCAGATGGCGTTATTGGCAAAAGGCTTCAACCTGGGCTTTCGCAAACCTGCCAGCCGGGATGAAATCCATGAACGATAAACTGGCTTCCCAGTTTGTGGATAGCAACATCCTGGTGTATGCCTACGATCTTTCACAGGGGGAGAAACACGAACAGGCCAAAGCGCTGCTTCTTTCTCTATGGGAATCGGGGTTTGGCTGTGTGAGCATCCAGGTTTTGCAGGAATTTTTTGTGAACGTCACGCGCAAATCCGAGTTTCCGCTTTCGCCAGAACTGGCCGCACAGGTAATCCATGATTTCTCAGATTGGAAGGTTCATCGCCCCGGGGTCAAAGATATTGTTTCCGCGATCGAATTGCACCTACGCTACCGAATTTCCTTCTGGGACGCCATGATCCTGCAATCGGCCCGGCAGAGCGACTGCGGAATCGTCTGGTCGGAGGATTTGTCCGATAGTGAAGATTATGCAAGGGTAAAAGTGGTCAATCCTTTCAAATGAAACCGTGGTGCGGGATGCTATCCCGCACCACATCTCTTACTTTGCCATCGCTCAATATTAATATGCCCTCGCAAAGTAAACCTTCCGCTTCGCATTCTTCCCGCATACGATGCACTTGCCTTTCTCTTCTTTTTGTTCCAGGGGGATGCAGCGGGTGGTGGCCTTGGTATCTTCCTTCACCTTCGCTTCACATTCGTTGTCACCGCACCAATACGAATATGCCCAGCCGTTCTGGACGACTTCCGTCAGTTCGGCGTAATCCTTGGGGTCGAAGATGTGACTGTCGCGGAAGGTGGTGGCACGCGCCAGCAGGGAGGCTTGTATCTCGTCCAGGAGCATGCCAACGGTCCGAGAAAGCCCCGCCTGCGGGACGAAGGATTTGCCCTCTCTGCCGGGCTTATCCCGTCGGGCCATGGCGACCGTTCCTTTTTCCACGTCCTTCGGGCCGATTTCAATGCGTAATGGAACCCCACGCATTTCCCAGTCGTTGAACTTGAAGCCGGGTGTGACCTCGGTGCGGTCGTCCACTTTCAGGCGGAACTCGGCCAGCTCGGCCTTGATCCGCTCGACGACCGGCATCACTGCGCTGCGCTCGGCATCGTTCTTGTAGATGGGTATAAGCACGATCTGGATGGGCGCCAGGCGGGGTGGCAGGATCAGGCCCTGGTCGTCGCCATGGGTCATGATGATGGCGCCGATGAAACGGGTGGACAAGCCCCAGGAGGTCGTCCAGACGTACTGTAGCGTGTTGTTCGTGTCGAGGTATTGGATGTTGAAGGCCTTGGCGAAGTTTTGGCCCAGGAAATGGGACGTGCCGGATTGCAGGGCGCGCGTGTCACCCATCATCGCCTCGATGGAGGTGGACTGCACCGCACCGGCAAATTTTTCGGTCTCACTCTTGATGCCCTGGATGACTGGCACTGCGCCCTCGTTGATGGCGAAGTCCGCGTAGACGCCGAGCATGCGCCGGGTTTCCTCGCGCGCTTCCTGCTCAGTGGCGTGCGCGGTATGGCCCTCCTGCCAGTAGAACTCAAGCGTGCGCAGGAAGAGTTTAGTGCGCAGTTCCCAGCGTACAACGTTGCCCCACTGGTTGATCAGCACCGGCAGGTCGCGGTAGGATTTGATCCACTTGGCGTACATGTGGCCAATGACCGTCTCGGAGGTGGGACGGACGACCAGCGGCTCCTCGAGTTTTTCGCCGCCGCCAATGGTGACGATAGCCAGCTCCGGCGAGAAGCCCTCCACGTGCGCCTTCTCCTTTTCGAGGAAAGACATTGGGATGAAGAGCGGGAAGGCGGCGTTGACGTGACCGGTGACCTTGAAGCGTTTATCCAGCGTGGCCTGGATGTTTTCCCAAAGCGCCCAGCCGTAGGGTCGCACGACCATGCAGCCGCGCACCGGGGCGTAGTCGGCCAGCTCGGCCTTGAGCACCAACTGGTTGTACCATTCGGAAAAGTCAACATTGCGGGGGGTGAGTTTTTCGTCGGACATAAAAGACCTCGAGAGTGGAGAGTAGAGAGTAGAGAGTAGAGAGTGGAGAGTAGAGAGTAGTAACGACTTCGCGAAGCACCCTGTGGGTCAGTCGTTTTTAGTGGGGATAAGCGTTATCGCTGTTTGGATATCCTGGGCAAATCGCAGCAAGACGCGCTGGTTGATTGGCATGTAAATATAAAACGAATCGAAGAACTGGTTGAACACGGCTTTCCAACCTTCGCCAACCAGGATCAGTGGTTTGGCTGGGATGGAGTGGACGATCATCAGGTTCCAGGTGAGGGCGATCTCGGTCAACGTACCAGGGCCGCCGGGCAGGGCGATGGCAGCGTCACAGGCCTCGACGAGGGCCTGCAGCCGTTCCATCAGTGTTTCCCGCCGCCATTCCTCTTTCACCCAGCCATTGGCCTTGACCGGACGCCAGCGCTCGATCTCGTCACAGGTCACGCCGATGACGTGCCCGCCGGCTTCGCTTGCCCCGCGGCTGACAGCTTCCATCGTGCCGATGTAGCCGCCGGTCAGGATGGTGTGTCCCGCCTCGGCGAGCAGTTTGCCGAGTTCATAAGCCTCTTGATAGGCCGGAGAACCTTCTTTGGGTTGGGAACCACCAAAAACAGAGATGTTCATGAGTCTTCGTGTTCCTTCGTGCCCTTCGTGGTTATAAAAAAAAGCGGCTCACCAGGTCTGGGAGCCGCTGATGGGCATGACGAACCGAACCTAACCAGACCAGAGAGGTTTATCCATGCGTGGGGCTGGGGATGGGTTCAGTTTCATAGCTGCTATTATACCTGAATATCAACCTCTTACAGTCCGAATTTTCAGTTTCTACACATCATATACACAGCGTCAATCCTGGATATTGCTGCCCGGTTATGGGAGCGCAGACAGCACCTCTGCCATGATGTACTCCGCATACCGCGCAATGATCACATCCACCTGCTTATCCAGTGTATCGTCGAGCATGGCGGGCGGATTGTTCGCGTCATATGTCTGGTCCGGCGGATACTCGTTCAGCCGCACCCAGGGTACATCACCCGCCACGGCGGCGTTGATAATGTCAATGGCGTGATTATTATTCGGCTGGACGTGATCGGTCTGCGATTGCACGCGCTGGTACGGCACGCGCACGCTGCCGATGAAAGTCACGGCTTCGCGCTCAGACCACCAGTCATTGTCGCTGCATGGCTGCCATTGGATGCCCTCGGCGCGAGGCTGGTCACAGCCGGTGGTGGTGTAATTGCGATCCACCGGCCCTTCCCAGTCAATGTAGAAGTCAATCGGCAGGTCGGGATAGCGCGCCAGCGTTCCCGTCGCGGCAGTCACGCCGTAAGAATACGAGA
>MNXK01000134.1 GCA_001872165.1 Anaerolineae bacterium CG2_30_58_95 | reverse complement strand
ATGGCGCTCGGCGTGGTCGAGGGGACGTTGATCGAAGAGCAGACGATCCAACTCGAGCCGGGCGATTGTCTGTTGCTTTATACAGATGGCTTGACGGAAGCCTTCTCGCCGCAGGAGGAGCTTTTTGGCGTAGAGCGCCTGCGCCAGCTTATCCAGACGAACTTAACTCTCTCGGCGCACGAACTTTTGGGCGCCCTTGAAGCTGCGGTCAACGAGTTTATAGGGTCACTTCCCCCTGATGATGACATGACCATGCTGGCTGTACGGCGAAAAGGCTGCTAAACTTCCGGCCTTGCTTCCGGCGGGGTCACTTCGACGATCACCGGGCCGGCATTGGTGGGCAGGGTCTTGTGCGTACCGTCGCAGAACGGGAAATCCTTTGATTGGAAGCAGCGGCAAAGCGCGACTCTGCTCTCGCCTTTTTGCAACCGGACAGTCGTTCGCAGGTGGCCGAAACGGTCTTCAGTGCTGTGGAGCGGGATGGCATCCCGCTTACTCTTGGTTTGGCGGGATAACATCCCGCCCCACGGGATAACATCCCGCCCCACGGAAAATTCACCAAGCAAGTGCTGTGGAGTGGGATGGCATCCCGCTTACTCTTGGTTTGGCGGGATAACATCCCGCCCCACGGAAAATTCACCAAGTAAGTGCTGTGGAGCGGGATGGCATCCCGCTTACCCTCGATTTGGCGGGATAACATCCCGCCCCACGGAAAATTCACCAAGTAAGTGTTGTGGAGCGGGATGGCATCCCGCTTACCCTTGATTTGGCGGGATAACATCCCGCCCCACGGAACGTAATATGGATTTTTGGTCTGAATTCTCTTCCCCTATGATTTTTGCCCATCGCGGCGCGTCTATCCATGCGCCGGAGAACACACTGGCTGCATTTGAACTCGCGGCAAACCTGGGCGCCGACGCGGTGGAATTGGATACCAAGCTCACCGTGGATGGTCACGTGATCGTCTTCCATGACCACACTGTCGACCGCACCACAAACGGTTCCGGTGAAGTTGCCAAACTTCCGTTCGCCGCGCTACGGGATCTGGATGCTGGTGTGCGGTTCTCCGAGAAGTTCCGCGGCGAAAAAATCCCCACACTGGATGAGGTCTTCGAAGCAGTTGGGAAGAAAATTTTCATCAATGTCGAGTTGAAAAACTACGCCACACCGCTGGATGCGCTGGTTCCGAACGTGGTGGAACTGGTTAAGAAGCATGGTTTGGAAAAACGTATCCTGTTCTCGTCTTTCTTCCCGCATACCTTGGCGCGTGCCGCTCGCTTGCTCCCCGAAACCCCGCGCGGACTCTTGACCATGAGGGGATGGATGGGCTGGTTGGGCCGCACCTTCGGCTTCCGCAACAACGTGTACCAGGCGTTGCACCCGCTCCTTATAGATGCTAACGCTGGCTTGGTGAACCGCGTCCACGCTGCCGGGAAGCGTGTCCACGTGTGGACGGTCAATGCCGAGACCGACTTGAAGCGCATGTTCAGCTATGGCGTGGATGCCATCATTACTGACGATCCGGCTCTGGCGCTGCGTCTGCTGGGGAGGGCGAAGTAATCCCGTCGGCTAGCAGTTACTTTCCAGCCAATCTGCCACGCTGGCCAGGTTCTGGAATGTATAATCCGGTCGAAAAGGGGAGTCTTTCAAATCTTCAATTTTCGTTTCGCCGCTCAGGACCAGAACGGTGGCGATGCCGCTCGATTGACCAAGCGCAATATCCGTATACAACCGGTCGCCGATCATGGCCAACTGGTTGACTTCCAGGTTCATCTTGACGGCCGCGGCATCCACGATGAGACGATTAGGCTTGCCCACCACCAGGTCAGGCTCCCTGTCCGTTGCGGCCTTGACAAAGGCAATCATTGCACCAACATCCGGCATAAAGCCCTTTTCAGTGGGACAGTTGAAATCCGGATGAGTAGCGATGTAAGGAACACCCGCCCGTACAAAATCGCATAACGCCCATAGCTTTTTATATGTCAGGGTCGTGTCAAAGCCGAGCACCAGGAATTGTGGTTCCTGCTCTACGAGTCGAAAGCCGTGCTGACGGAATTCATCTTCGAGAGATGGGGTACCGACCAAAAAAACATTGGCTCCGGGATGCTGTTCTCTCAAATAGAGAGCGGTAGCCTCCCCCGACGTTAGCACCAATTCTTCCGTGAGGGGAAGCCCGAGGCGACTGATCTTCTCCGCATACTGACGACGATGTTTTGAAGAATTGTTTGTAAGGAAGAGAAACCCTTTCTTTTGCTCGCGCAACAGGCCAATGAAGCGCAATGCGCCCTCGAGCAGCCGATCACCCAGGTAGAAAGTGCCATCCATATCCAGCAGGAAGCCGCGAACAGTGCTCAATTTTTCGATGCCAGTCATCTTGAAAACCTATTTCAAAAATGTGTAGTTTCTTTTGTTTGTCAAAAGGTGCAAAAGCCGCCCTCGGCGAGGTCTCGCCTCAAGCACAACAAGGGGCTGAAGAGCAAGTATACCTCTTTTGGCATGGGCGAGTTGAGGATGTCGTAACCGCTGATGCCATTTCAGTTGTCTTGATTTTTATCACGATTATGTTATGATTCTTTGTGTCAGCTCAAAAAAGTGGGGAGTGGGGGGTGTGCGGGCGGGCATTCGTTGTCACCGCCCCGCGCACCCACCATCTTCCCCTGATTAAGGAGAACAATGTTGAATGCCTTAATTGACGCGATGGAACATGCTATTCGGGAAGTCAAGCAATGGCCCGAAAAATCTGTTCAGGTCTTTCACCACAATGATTCCGATGGACTTAGTTCGGGCGCCATCCTCACCCGCGCATTTGAAAGGCAGGGGTTTAAGGTCCAACGCTTCTGTTTGGAAAAGCCATATCCGGCAGTGCTAAGAAAGGTTTACGAACAGGAGGGAAAGATTCTTGTCTTTGCTGATTTTGCAGGTAGAATCGCACCGCTGCTTTCCGAATTGAACAAGGGAAGAAATTTAACATTGATCCTGGATCACCATGTCGCTGAAGCCTCAACCGATCCGAAAGTTCACAATCTTGATCCTGATTTGTATGGATTGAAGGGGGATCGAGATATTTCCGGTTCGACAACATGTTATCTTTTTGCGCGGACTATGGATTCCGTCAATCGTGACATGGCTCATATCGCAGCCATAGGAGCGGTGGGAGATGGTTTTTTTGTGGACGGTCAACTGGGTAGCCAGAACCGCGAAGTTGCACTGGAAGCCGTTAAACAGGGCCGAATCGAGATCGGGAAACATGAAACCGGGGAGCAGTACCTTTTAACAACTTCAAAAGGTCAAATACCCTGTAATGAATTCGGTGACTATCTTGATATATTGGGGGGAGTGGGCTATTACCAACAAGGACCGGATATGGGAGTTAGGGTTTGCCTTGAAGGGCTTTCACCAGAGGCGGACCGGATGGTAGAAGAATTAAAGGCTATCAGGACGAAAGTATTTAGCGAAGAGATAACAAGGCTTCAATCAGGCGAATTGAAGCAGGCCCCCCACATCCAGTGGTTTCATGTCGAAAAGCGCTTTTTCCCGATGGGGGTAAAAATGATTGGGGCATTCTGTGATGCTATTAAGGACACGAACCTTATTGATCCCCAGAAATACATCGCAGGATTTCAGATTATCCCCGATGAGATCCCGGGGTTTGACGCGATTACCTTTAACGAGGTGAAGATTTCCATGAGGGCTTCTCCTTATCTGGAAGGGGAGATCAGGGCGGCAAGAGCAATGGGACTCAATATATTGCTTCCCGAAGCGACAACTAGACTTGGAGGATTTTCTGATGCCTGCCATAGTCTGACGGCTGCCACCACGGTGGCCATTGGTAAAGAAGAAAAACTGATCGAGGAAATGGAAAAAATTATCCAAGGAGAATCGAATGGCTAAAGGAACAGGTTTTGGAAAGACAATCTTGATCGGTGATCAATTTGTTCTGGAAGAAGTTCCGGCGATTGTCTCGGCAATTTCCTTTGAAACGGTGACAACGGTGGAAAGGATCGCTGGCGATGGATGGATCCTGGAAGACAACCGGATCGAGGTTCCAGGGTATAAGGAAAAGAAAAAGGAACAGCAGGCGCGCTCAATTGACAGAATTCTCGAAGTCATGAACATTGACGTCAAAAAGAACCCGATTAAGATCACCGTTGGGGGAACATTATTGGCTGGAAGTGGGGTAGGCGCCAGCGCTGCCAGTTGCGTTTCGCTTGCGCGGGCATTGAACGCAGAATTCAAATTGGGCCTTCCGATTGAGGAGATTAACCGGGTAGCCTGGCAGGGCGAATTTCCCTATCATGGGGTCGCGAGTGGAGTTGATAATACCGCCTCAACCTACGGCGGGCTTCTTCTTTTCCAATTAATAAAGGGTCAACAACATTTCGAAAAGATCAAGACGCCGAAGGCTTTTGAAATCGTATTAGCCAACAGCGGCATCACGGCGAACACCGCGCTCCTGGATGAGTTTAGCGAGCGGCAAAAGAAAGAAAATCCGGATCTCTTCGCATCGCGCATGAAGACTATCACCTCCCAAGGACAGGACATGAAAAAGGCACTTGAAGCTGGAGACTTGAGAACCGTAGGAACGATCATGTCTAATAATCACAAGCTCCTGGCCGAGATGGAGTATTCACACGAGATTCTGGACAAAATGTGCAAGTCAGCTCTGGAGAGAGGGGCCTGGGGGGCCAAGGTCACAGGTGGCGGTAGGGGAGGCTATATGGTTTCTCTGACTCCCGGCAAGGAACTCCAGGATAAGGTCGCCTCGGCTTTCGATAAGGAAGGATATAAGGTTATCCGGGCAACGATCGGTGGAAGTTGAATGAAAGTTCGGCGTCTTTTTTCGATTTGCTTATTGACTGCCTTGGCGTTCTCCTTTTTTGCGCCAACGTTCTCCGGCCGCGCGGCTGGGCCTTCCCAGACTAACCTGCCGGAGGAGCGCGCCAGTGCGCTTCTGGACAAACTGACTCCTGAGGAAAAAGTCGGCCAGTTATTTCTGGTCACTTTTACGGGTACGGCTGTAGATGATCAATCCCAAATATTCGATTTGATCGTCAACCATCACATTGGGAGTGTGGTGCTGCTTGCTGCCTCGAACGATAACTTCGTGGCCGCACCCGATACGGTCAGTGAGGCCTATGGCTTGATCTCACAGTTGCAGGCCATCGAATGGCAGGCCTCCCAAGAGCCGTCCGTTAGTACGGCTTCCGGCGAACAGCTAAAAAACGCCTACATTCCGCTGTTTGTCGCCACCTCTCAGGAGGGGGATGGTTACCCCAACGACCAGATATTGCACGGGCTGACACCTTTGCCTGATCTGATGTCCATCGGCGCGACGTGGCAGCCCTCCCTGGCCGAACAGGTGGGCGCCGTCGCCGGTCAGGAACTCTCTGCACTCGGATTTAATCTGTACCTCGGCCCTTCCTTAGACGTGCTGGAATCGGCCGGCGCGTTGGTGGGGGGAGGCTTGGGGGCGCGCGTCTTCGGCGGCGACCCTTATTGGGTCGGCGAAATGGGCAAGGCTTATATTACCGGACTACATAAAGGCAGCAATGAACGTATGCTGGTCGTCGCCAAGCACTTCCCTGGCCGCGGCAGCTCGGACCGCCCGACCAGCCAGGAAGTGGCTACGATCCGCAAGTCGCTCGAACAATTGAAGCAGATCGAGCTGGCGCCGTTCTTTGCCGTGACCGGCAGCGCCCCCGACCCGCAAAGCACAGCCGATGGATTGCTGGTTTCGCACATCCGCTACCAGGGCTTCCAGGGCAATATCCGCGCCACCACGCGTCCGGTCAGTTTCGACCCGCAGGCGCTTTCACAAATCCTCTCACTTCCAGCCTTTGTTTCCTGGCGCGAAAACGAAGGGTTGACGGTCAGCGACGACCTGGGAAGCCAGGCTGTCCGCCGATTCTATGATCCGGGGGGGCAGTCCTTTTTAGCAAGATTCGTAGCTCGGGATGCTCTCCTGGCCGGGAACGATTTGTTGTATATGGGGAACATTGTTTCCAGTGATGCCCAGGATAATTATTCAACCGTATTACAAACCCTGGAGTTCTTCACGCAGAAATATCGCGAAGATGCGGCTTTTGCCCAGCGAGTGGACGATGCTGTCATGCGCATCCTGGTGGCTAAGTACCGCATTTATGGTAATTTTGACCCTGCAAGTGTCACGCCTCGGGCCGAGGGGTTGGATGCGCTGGCTGCCTCTCAGGCAGTTACGTTCGAGGTTGCGCGCCAATCGGCTACATTGATCAGCCCGGATTTGAAGGATTTGGATGCCGTGCTGCCTGCGCCGCCGGATAAGCAAGATCACATCGTATTTTTCACCGATGCTCGCCCGGGCCGACAATGTAGCACCTGCCCCGAAGAACCGATGTTGGCGGGCGATGCTCTGCAGAACGTCATCCTGCGCCTGTATGGACCTCAAGCGGGTGGACAGGTTGTTCCCACGCACCTGACTTCGTATACGTTTGATGATATGGCCTCCGTTTTAGAAGGGGGCAGCGGCAATGCCGCTCTGGTCAGTGATTTGGGCCAGTCCGGTTGGGTCGTCATTAGCATGTTAGACGCGGATCCTGCCCAATCGCAGGCTGCCGTTTTACGGCGTTTCCTTTCCGAGCGCCAGGACCTGTTGCGAAACAAGCGCGTCGTCGTATTTGCCTTTAATGCTCCTTATTACCTGGACGCGACGGATATTTCAAAAGTGACGGCCTATTACGGCCTGTACAGCAAATCGGCCCCGTTTGTGGAAGTGGCGGCGCGTCTCCTTTTCCAGGAACTGACGCCGGCCGGCGCGCTGCCGGTCTCGGTGCCGGGCATCGGCTACGACTTGCTCTCCGCCACCGCTCCGGACCCGGGGCAGGTGATCCAGCTCTACCTGGACCTGCCGCCTGCGCCGGCCCCCGCGGCGACGCCCACCGGTACGCCCGAACCGACGGCCACGCCTTATTTCCGCGTGGGCGATACGGTCACGGTGCGGACGGGCGTCATCCTGGATCATAACCAGCATCCGGTCCCGGACAATACCGGTGTGCGTTTCTCTCTGATCCTGAGCGGCGAGGGCGGCGTCGTCCAACAAGTGGACGCGGCCACCGTGGGCGGCGTGGCGCGGGCTTCGTTCAGTATTGATCGGGCCGGCCTGCTCGAAATCCACGCCTCCAGTGACCCAGCTACTACTTCCGTTATGCTGCAACTGGATATTACCAGCGAGGGCATTAGTGTGACAGTTATCGCGCCAACCTCTGCAACTGAGCCGGTTACGCCCACACCTGCGCTCGTTCCGACGCCTGAAGAATCGAGCAACTCGGCGATTTCAGAAGGTTATCCTGGTTTCGGCGGCTGGATTACGATGGTTTTATTCCTGGGAGGACTGGCATATTTGGCGCTTTGGCTGGGTGGCAAGGCGATTTCGAGGCGTTGGGGGTTGCGTTGGGCGTTCTGCGTTATCCTGGGCGGCTTGCTGGCATACAACTACCTCGCCTTCGGTCTGCCCGGAAGCGCGGCCTGGATCAAAGCGTATGGTTTGACAGGGATAGTGGGGATTGTAATTCTAGGCGCCGCGCTCGGTTTCGGCAGCGGCTGGCTGTGGACGAAAGCGGTTAACGCGCCAGCGAAGCGATCAGGCTGACGAGCAGCAGCCCGGCCGAGATCCAAAGAAGGATCCGCTCGGGTGTTTTGGCGATCAGGCGCAGGAGGGTGTCGTGGGGTTGAGTCAAGTTTTGAGGCCGCGTCGGTATCTCTCGATTCCCAACTAGAAATTCCCGAAACATGTCTACCGTAGCAGGGCGGCTATCAGGGTGGAGTTCCATCGCCCACAGGATGGCACGTTCGGTGCGCTGGCTGATCGCCGCGTTGATCGTGCGAGGATGTGCCAGACTTTCAGGATGCAGGAAACGCTGGCGGGCATCCGTAGGCGGCTGGTTGGTCAGCAAATGGTACAGGGTCGCGCCGAATGCGTAGATGTCGCTGCGCACATCGGTATGCACGCCGTCGCCGCCGTACTGTTCCAGCGGCGTGTACAGGGCGGTGCCGCGCCCCTGGATGACGGTGACGGTCATTTCGTCGGGGGCAAGGGCTTTGACCAGGCCGAAGTCCACCAGCTTGAGCAAACCTTCGGGGGTGATCTTCAAATTGGAGGGCTTGATATCGCGGTGCACCAGGGGAGGATCTTGTTTGTGCAGGTAAGCCAGGGCGTCGGCCAGTTGATTGGCCCAGCCAAGAACGGACTCCTCCGAGAGAAAGGCATTCTGCTGGCGGGCTTCCATCATCAATGTGCGCAGATCCTTGCCGGGTACGTAATCCATGACCAGGTAATCGCGCGCCTCAACCGAGAAGAAATCCGAGACCTTGGGCAAGTTGGGGTGATCCAGGCGCGCCAAGAAAGTGGCTTCGCGTAAGAATTGCTGGCGCGCCTCTTTCAGGATCTTTGCGGGTACAGTGCGGTCGTGTTCGACTTCCTTGAGCGCACAGCGGCGACCTTCAAGGCGCAGGTCGTCGGCCAGGTAGATGCTGCCCATGCCTCCCTGGCCAATGCGCTCCCGGATGCTGTAACGTCCGCGTAGTACCTCGCCGGTTTTTAGTGGAACGGGCATGACCGGCTCCAAGGATCAAACTTATGGCGAAATACCGAAATGTGCAGATGGCCTTGTTTCGGCGTTGGGATGCCACTCTTGCACAATTTTCAATTTCTCTGCTATATTATAAGCGTATTTTATTCTCCTGTTGTATAATCAGTAATTCACGAAAAGGCTTTGTAGTAGCGACTTCCCTGGCACCGCCCGCCAGGGCAGGTGTAGTCGCTTTTCAGCCGAACGACTAAAGTCGTTACTACGTTTTCGTGATCTACTGATAATGCCTTAGGGAAGTAGAGCAAACTATGGAAGGCAACCTGGAAGAATATCCACTTCTAATTGGGCAGACCGGCTTGCTGAGGGGTCAACGTTGGGTTTTAAACAAGCCGCTTGTGATCGGGCGCGAAGCAACCTGCGAAGTAGCAATTGCGGACCGCCAGGTGTCTCGTTTCCACGCGCGGCTCACGCCGACGCCCGAGGGCGTGATCTTGGAAGACATGGGCAGCAAGAACGGCACGTATTGCAACGGCAATCCTGTTGCCAACCCGATGACTTTACAAGATGGGGACATGGTGCAGATTGCGCTAGCCGGACAATTCATCTTCCTGACATCGGATGCGACCATGCCCCTGGTCGAGTCTGCTGATCGCCCCGGGCGCTTGCGCCTCGACCTACGTTCCCGGCGGGTATGGGTCAACCAGCAGCAGGTGGACCCGCCCCTTTCCGCGCTGCAATTCCATGTTTTGCGTGTGTTGTACGACAGCCAGGGCCAGGTCGTGGATCGGCAGGGATTGATCGCAGCCGCCTGGGGCGACGAACAGACGATTGGGGTCTCTGAGCAGGCGCTGGATGCGCTCATCCGCCGTTTGCGCGACAGGCTGGCTGCCATTGACTCGGACTATCCCTACATCGTCACCGTGCGCGGGCATGGCTTGCGCCTGGACAATCCACCGATGGAGTGATGATCTGCGTAACGTTTGTAAAAAAAAAGATGCCCCTTATGTCACCCTGAGGGCGCGTTCTGTGCGCCCGAAGGGTCTCCACGCCGCAAACGCGAGATTCTTCGCACCCCGAAAGAGCGTCGGGGCGCTCACATCGTCCCGATGTCCTTCGGGAGAATGACACGCGAAACAGCAACCTTGCGCTGTAATACTAGCCCATGCTCTTCTTCATCGAGAATTTGAGAATCGCGCGATAAATATTATTCAGTCTCTCGAGGACTTGTGCATCCTCGCCTTGTGATTTTTTATCAGCTCGTTCTTCACTCTGCGCCAGGACACCCCCGACAAAGCTGGTAAATTCCGGCGTAATTTCATTTTTGTGTTCTTCCAGCATTTTATTCAGGGCTGCCTCATTGGGCGCATCGAGTAATTTCTCGAGCAGCTCGTATTCTTTGGGCGGCGCGGAAACCTTTTGCAGCACAGCGACGATTTGTTCGAGTTTCTTTAATTGCGCTTCATTCTTCTTTTGGGTGGCTTCCTGCAAGGCGCGGTTGAGCACCTGAACGAATATCTCGCTTATCTCGTTCAATCGCTCCAGGGTGGCCTTTTGGATGTCTGGCGCGGCGAGCAGTGTGTTGAGGAGTTCTCCGGCGCGTTTGTATTCTTCTTCCACGCGTTGGTCAATTTGACGGGTTATATCGAGCAACTTTTCACGCAGGAATTCCATTTTTTTGCGTTCGTCGCCAGTCTTGGTTTCGATGCGCTCGGTGAGCGATTGGAAGAAGAGGTAATCCAGGCCAGGGCGGGTCAGGCTGGCCAACGCGCTCAGTCGGGCTTCGTTGGGCGCCTGGATGAGGATCTCCAGTAATTTCTCGCGGGTGAGTTCTTTCCCGGCTGCTTGCAGGGTTTTAACGGCTTCCTGGATCTCGTTGACCTGACTCTGTAGTTGCCTGCCGTATTCGCTCTCTTTCATGAGTTGTTGCTGCAAGGCGTTCATCTGTTGAGCGACCTGTTCCTGGCCGCTGGCCGCGGCCCCTTCCATCAAGCGATTGAACAGGCCGAAGAACTCCGCATCCAGCAATTTGGCTTCCTGTTGGATGAGTTGAGTGCGCGCCTCCGCGGTGGAGGTGGATAGCAGTCGCTCAATCAGGTTCACGCGCTGCTGCTGCGCCTGGATCATTTCGGGCGTCACTCCGTCCGCACTCAGGACGCGCTCGATCAGGCTTTGGTAGGTGAGAAAGCTCTGCGGGCGCAGCAGGTAGGCCTTCCGCTTTTCGGGCGGTAGCCGGTTGACGGCTTGGTTGATTAGCGGGCCGATGAGCTTCTCCTGCTCGTTGACCGGTACGCTAAGTTCCCCCGGAAAGTAAGTTAGCAGGAGTTCTTTACCAGCATCGTGATAGACGATTGGCGTGGCCAGCGCTCCGCTATAGCCGCAATGCGGACAGTTCGCAAAGTTGGAGACTCCGCCCAAAAGGCGCTGTTTCGCGCCCGGGTCGGCGGTAATGTCGAAAAGCTGCTCGACTTGCGCCAGGATCGGCTGCCGGCAGCGTGGACAGGAGATTTGGGTTCTTTGAGGAGGCATGGATATTCTCGATTTACGATTTTGGATTGCGATGAGGTTTGCGACACAAGGGGTTATTTTACCCCAGAATATTTGATATTCTTTTATGAATTTGTATTTAACGGCAATACTGCTTAGATAAGGATGTAGAGACGGCTCCTAGCGAAGCACCCTGCGCACGCCGCCGGGCATGGGAGCCCGACCCGCTAACTAAAGTATTGTGTTTAGCGGGATCCAAAGGCAGGCTGGCGCGGCAGGGAGAAGCAGATGCGGGCGCCGGCATTCGGCTTCGGGTCCACCCAGATGCGTCCGCCATGCGCTTCGACAATAGCGCGCGCCAGGTAAAGTCCCAACCCGGCGCCTTTTGTATTCCGGACGGCTTTTTCGGCGCGGTAGAAACGATCAAAGATATATGGAATGTCAGCCGGGTCAATCCCCGCGCCCTCGTCGCTCACGGTGACGATCACCTGCTCTGGCCGTACCTGGCCGCTGATGCGGATCTCACCGCTGGGTGCATATTTGATGGCGTTGGACAGCAGGTTGGCGAGCACTTGCTCGATGCGCTTCTCGTCCGCCAGGATGATCGGGAATTTCTTGGGAAAATCCGCCAGGATGGTGTGACGGCCAGTTTGGGTGCGGAAGCGCTCGGCCAGGCGTTCGGCCAGATTGGGCAGGGAAATATCGGCCAGGTTGGGCTTCAGGCCGCCAGCCTGCAGGCGCGAGGCATCCAACAAGTCTTCGATCATCGTCGTCAGTCGGTCGGCTTCTTCTTCTATGACTTTCAAGCTATCTTGCACCACGGCTCGATCCCAGGAGGCGTCTTCGCGGCGCAAGGTGCTGACGTAGCCTTTGATCAGGGCGACAGGCGTCTTGAGTTCGTGACTGATGATCGAGACGAAGGTGTTCTTGATCTCCTCTGCGGTGCGGAATTTGGTGATGTCACGCACAGTGACGATGATATTGCGCAAGACGCCATCCGCCGTCAGGAGGGGTGCGTAGGTGATGCCGACTGGCAGCGAGGGCGGCTCCGGCCGTTGTAGATCACCCTCGACGTATAGATAAGCGTTGGGAGTCAGCGGCCAGCCGCCAGTCTCGGCTTCCTCCAGCGTCAGGCCTTCGGGGCGGCGCGCCCAGCGGATAATATCGCTGTGTGACCGGCCTTGGATCTGGTCGCGGGGTGTGACTAACATTCGCTCAAAGGCGGCATTGACGCGCTCGATGAGGCGATCCGCCCTCAGAATGAGAATCCCGTCCGCAGCGGAATCAATCAAGGCGTCCAGGCGCTGTTTTTCGTAACTGACTTGGGTATAGAGTTGGGCGTTGAAGACGGCGATGGCAGCCTGGTCAGCAAAGCTCTGCAGGAGCAATTTATCGTTGGCGGAAAACAGGTCGGGGTAGCCACGAAAGATAAAGGTCACGCCGATGACCTGGCCATGCGTAACCAAAGGCAGGCCGACGCCGTTAAGCAGGCCCATGCTGGCGGTGTAAGCCAGTTCTTTCAACATGCGGTTGAGTTCTGCGACGTTTAGTTCACGAACCTTCTCTTCTGCGAGAAGCGGCTCAAGATAGCGTAAAAAGGCTGGCGGGATGCCGTATGCAGCGGCAACGCGCCAACCCGCGCTCTCTTTCAGCGCGATGATACCGGCTTGACCGGCAAGCATTTCAATGGAAATGCGCAGGATGCGCGCCAGGAGTTTATCAAGATCAAGTTCCTGGGTAATAGCACGCGCTATTTCGAGCAGGTAGTCGCGCTGTCGGACGCGGAAGTCGGGGAGCATTACGATTGACGAGTGACGAGTGATGAGTGATGAGTGATGCGTGATGCGTGATGCGTGACGAGTAGCGGGTGACGATTGGCCGATCAGCGATCAGCGATAAGCGATAAGCGATGTTATTTTATCACCTACGCGGGTGGGGCGTGTTAGATTCATGTTATCTGCGCGATACAATGCTGTTCTTGGCACTGGCGAGGATGCAATTGGGTTATAATTACATGCAAATCCTATCGTGACCGTTATCAATTGCTTGGAAAAACCCTTGGCGGGCGCAGGTTGAAGATCATCTTCCAACTCAAACCCGGAAATATCATCCGTATCATTACAGGATGGCCACTATGAGCGCAAAAGCGAAATTGACCGAATTCGAAATAGATCAGAAGGTTATTGCCCAGGCTGATGACAACGCGGCGTGGGAAAAACCAATTTTGGTACGAAGGACGAGAGCTGCCTCGCTTTCTATCCCGCCAGACTTGGCGGCGCGTGCAGCATTCCTGGCAAAACTTCATCGCAAACCAAGCCTCGAGGAATGGCTGACACGCGTCATTCAAGAGCGAATTGAACTGGAAGAAGCCGCTTTTATAGGGGCGAAACAGGAACTGGCAGCAAAAACCGGTTGAAACCTTGATATTCCTCTTGCACTTTCTCTACTCCATAAACCTGTCCGCCAGCATGGGCAGGTTTTTCCATGCCATTCCGGTATAATCACCCCATGTTCGAATACAAAATCCTCACCGCGCAGAGTCGCGCCCGCGCCGGAGTTTTTCACACCCCGCATGGCGACCTGCTGACGCCCGTCTTCGCGCCGGTCGGGACGCAGGCGGCGGTCAAGACGCTCACCCCGGCCCAGGTCGAGGAATTGGGTGCGACGCTTGTCCTCGCCAACACCTATCACCTCTATCTGCGCCCAGGCGACGAACTTGTTCGCGAGATGGGCGGCCTGCACACCTTCATGCAATGGCCGCGCCCGCTGTTGACCGATTCGGGCGGCTTCCAGGTTTTTTCCCTCGCCCAGACCCGCAAAGTGGACGAGGATGGCGTCACCTTCAAATCCCACGTGGACGGGACGATGCACCGCTTCACACCCGAAAAGTCCATCGCCATCCAGGAGAACCTGGGGGCGGATATCATCATGGCCTTCGACGAGTGCGCCGACCCAAACGATTACAATTACATCCCGAAGGCGATGGAACGGACGCACCGCTGGGCGGAACGTTGTCTCGCCGCGAAGAGGCGCGCCGACCAGGCTCTCTTCGGCATCCTCCAGGGAGGCGTCAACCCGGACCTGCGATCTGCTTCCGCTAAATTCATCTCATCCCTGCCTTTTCCCGGCATCGCCATCGGCGGACTCTCGGTCGGCGAGACCAAGGCTGAAACCTACGCCATGCTCGACCTGGTCAACAATATCCTACCCGAAGACAAGCCGCGCTACCTGATGGGCGTTGGCACGCCCA